>DATMUN010000505.1:0-18180 GCA_035563895.1 Occallatibacter sp.
TCTTGAGGTTCGGCTTCCCTTCCCAGCCGCTCTCAAGCAACAAACGCCACGTGGTGGGCGTGGCCTGCATCACGGAGATGTTGTGCTCGTCGAGAAGCTGGCGCAGTGCGAATGGATCGCCGGCCTGTTCGCGCTGCACGACAACGATCTGAGCGCCGGTGATGAGCGGCAGAAGCATCTCGAGGAAGGAGATGTCGAAGCTGATGGTGGTGACGGCGAGCAGCTTATCCTGCGCGGTCATGCCTGGTTCCTCCGCCATGGACAGGAGGAAGTTGGCGAGTGCGCGCCGTGGAATCATGACGCCTTTGGGATTGCCGGTGGAGCCCGAGGTGTAGATGACGTAGGCGATGTCGCGCGGATTATTGACGGGCTGCGGATTCTCGATCGGCGATGCAGCGAGAAGTGTGTTGAAGTCCTCCAGCGCCACGATGGTGGCGTTGGTCGCGGGAAGTTCTTCGCGATAAGAGAGCTGCGTAAGAAGGACGGACGCCTCGGCGTCGGCGATCATGAAGGCGAGGCGATCTTTGGGGAATTTGGGATCGAGAGGGAGATAGACGCCGCCGGACTTGAGGATGCCGAGCAGGCAAACGACCATCTCGACAGATCGGTCAATAAGCACGCCGACGATCTTGCCGGGGCCGACGTGCTGCTGACGCAGATAATGCGCGAGGCGGTTCGATTGCTCGTTGAGCTCGCGGAAGGTAAGCGCGCGTTGTCCCATGCGGATCGCCACGGCATCGGGCGACGCTGCCACCTGCGCTTCAATGAAGGAAGCGAGGTCGCGGTCGATGGGCAAATCGGGTCGTAGATTCTGCTTTCCGAATCGCACGGGATGTTTCCTCGGGCTGGAACCTGGTTGGGGAGTGACGGGTAGGTTCTCCGAATCCGTCGTCTAAGAAATGCCTGGAATGGCTGCCGTAAGGCTTGCCCATTGCAGACGGCTCTATCTTAATTTGATTTTTGTCCGGCGCTCTATGCAACGAAAATCGTGATTGCCGGTGAATCCAAGGTGCTATGCGGGCTTACAGTCCGCCGTACTTCTTGTCGGGTATTTGAATTCCTAAAGAGCGCGACGAAACGCGGTTCGACTCGACGCCGCGGGAATAAGTGACGGTATCGCCGGTGACGTGAGCGAATGCGATTTCGGCATTCTCGCTGCCGGGGCCTTCGATGCACCAGACGCCGTCTTTGGCCTTGAGCACCATCTCACTGCGCTGGCGCCACCATTGGGCGACGTCTCTGGGAAGCGGCGCCCAGATATGCTTCTGGTCGCGCAGTTCTGCGAGGTGGCCGAGAATCTTTTTGTATGTGGCCTGTGCGCGCTCCTCGATTATGTAGTCGGGGTGGACGAGCACGGTGATGAGGCCGTTGTTGGCGAGGATAGTGTCGATCTGCCGCGCCCACAGGTCGATGGAGTAGTCGTTGAAGACGTTGAAGAGCGTGTGATCCTGGCTGCAGGTGAGCGGCAGCTCGACGATCTTGCCGATGAAAAATGGAAGAACCGTGCAGCAGCCGCCGTGCTGCGGATCGAGGTGCCCGACGTTGGGCACCGACATGTCGTAGGTAAAGTCGTAGGCGTCGTACCAGTCGATGTTGCGGTAGAGAACGCCGGAGCGGAAGCCGACTGCGCCGAACTCGCGTATGTAGTGATTGATGCGCCTGGCGCGCTCGAGGAACTCCTCGCGGTCAGCGTAGAGACGCCCGTCGTGAGTGAGATCGTGGACGTTGACCTCGAAGCCACGATCCTTGATCTGCTTGAGGAATTTGACGCAAACCTCGTAGCGTTTTTCCGGTACGACCTGGAACGAGCTCTTGAATCCATAGGATTCATCGATGTCCATCAAGGTCTTGCAGAAATCTCGGCCAGGAGGCGCCTCGACATCATGAGTGACAATGGCACAGGCGTCGTGGCCCTTGGGCCAGAACCAGATGAACGGCATGGCTTCGATTCCGTTTGCTTGCATGGCCAGAGCCAGCAGGCGACGATGAATGCGGTCGGCGGTTACATCAACGGGCCACGATGGAAACGGAATCTGGTCCCAGCCGCGAAGATGGAACTTCTGCAGGCGTTTGCGGATGGGCAGGATAAGCAGCGGGCGTATCAGGTAGTAGATCTTGCGGACGACGGTGCTGGCGAGACTATCCGACTCCCGGAACTGATCGGTATACCGCTCGCAGCGAAGACTATCGATGATGTCTTCCGGATTGAAGGGCAGGCTTGCTCCAGCGCTGTCGAGCAGAACGTCGGCGGATACGTCATACAAAGACCCGTCGGCCCGGGCGGAACGGTATCCTGCAGCGCTGCGACCGTAGCAAACGATGTCCTCACCCCACCGGAAGAAACCACGGTCGGTGGAGCGCGGCTCACTTACGTGAAAATCCGCACCGATATCCGGGCATCGAAAGTATCCGGTCAGAGCCCTGTTCATCACACGCCTTTCTTGTTTGGCCAGCTCTGCTCGATCAGAGCTCTCGCCAAACTCGCGAGCTATTCTTTTGAGTTATTTCTATATCCCGTACACTGCGTTGAAGTTTGAAGAAGACCAGATGCGCGGCAGAAACCCACCCTCGTTTGCTTCGGGCTTAAACGGCTGGGATACGCCCCCCGGCGCCTCTCCCACGTCAAGCCAGGCTGCTGCCCTGCTTCCGGTGCAAAGACCAAATCAAAACTCTGCGTGATGATAATTTCGCATTTTGCCAGAAACTTCACGTCACGGCAGTTACTTAGTTAACACTCTTTCGTATGCAGCCAAAAGATTACCTATGGAATAGTCCCAGGCGAGCTGCTGCTGAACGCGTTTGAGCCCGAATTCTCCCATCCGCTGACGCTCCTCGGGACGGTCGGCCAGCCAGAGGATTTTGTCGGCGAAATCTGCCACCTGGTTGCTGGCGTCGGCGTAAAGCGAGGCCTCCTGCGCGCTGAACTTGCCTTCGCGCAGGTCGAACTGAACGATCGGCTTGCCCAGGGCCATGTATTCCATGATTTTGATCATGGTGGAGATGTCGTTCATCTTGCAGGGCTTGTCTGGGTTTACACAGATATCGGCCGTGGAGAGAACGGCAAGAAGGTCTTCGTCGGAGATGCGGCCGGTGAAGTTGACCGTGTCGGCCAGGTTTTTGTCGACGACCATTTGCTGGAGCTGGTTGAAGGCTGGGCCCTTGCCGACGCAGGTGAAGTGGATGTCGGTGCGGCCGAGGTTCTTGATGTGTTCGGCGACGTTCAGCAGGATGTCGAGACCGTCCTGCTCGCCCATGACGCCGACGTAGCCGACGAGATACTTCTTGCCATACTTCAGGGCCGGGTTGGGCGGAACGGGCTGGAAGGTCTTCAGGTCCGGGCCGTTGCGCACGACGAAGACATCCGCCGGCGCCATGTGGCCGCGCGTGATGGCGAGCTCGCGATAGCTCTCATTGGTGGACATGACGACGTCGCTGTAACGGAAAGTCATCTTCTCAAGCCACACGAGAGTCCCGTAGAGGAAGTCCTTGCGCTCGTATTTGGCCCAGTACAGTTCGGGGTTGGCATCATGGTGATCGAAGATGTATTTCACGCCGAAGATCTTGAACGTGAGAGCCACGAACACGATGTCGTCTGGCGGATTGCAGGCCTGAAGAACGTGAAAACCGCGGCGAAGATAGATCCACCATGCGTAGATGAATTCAAACAACAGCGCCCATCCGTATTCCCACACATAGGCGAACGCGCCATTGCCCTCTTTGGGCATCGGATGCCGGTAAATGTGAACGCCGTCCCTCAGCTCATATCCCGCTTCGTAACCTTTCCACTTGGGGCAAAGCACGGAAACGCCGTAGCCGGCCTGCTGAAGCGCAAGGGCTTCTTTCCACACGCGGGGATCAAGTGGAACCGGGGCGTTTTCTACAACAATGAGTACCTTCTTCTTTTTCACACAAGCCTCGTACGCTAGCTGAGTTTCTGATTGAGTCCGGCGAGTGCGCAGAACATGGTGGCCTGGCCCCAGTGGAGTGTCGGCGTCTTGTTCATGATGCCGCCGGAGTAGCGGCGATAGTAGAAGTACCCACTGCGATCCTGCATATTGGTGATTGTCCACTGCGCCACGCGGTGAGCAAGATCAATGGCCTGCGGGTCCTGATCGGAGAAAAAGACCAGGGTATCGATGGCCTGCGACGAGCACTGAATATCAAGCGGGAGCGTCTTCTTGTCGTAGTAGCGAGGTGTTCCGTCTTCAAGAAAGAACGTCGACTTCCAGAAATCGTACCCCTTCTTGAGGACGGCGTCGAAGCTGCGATCGCCGGAGCCTGCGGCGTAGTGCTTGTAGCAGTCGAGCACGTAGGCGGTATGAAAGTTGTCGACCCAGTGCAGGTTGGAGGGTTCGCCGTACCACCAGGAGCCGTCTGGTCGTTGATGGCTCGCTGTGTAAGTCATAGCACGTTTGGCGAGGTCGAGATATGCCGGGTTTTTGGTGATCGAATACGTCCGCGCGAGGAAGCTGCCGCCGAGGGTGTTCGAGTTGTGAACCCAGACATCCTTGCCTGGAGTGTAGTTGATGCAGACGCCGTCGCCTTCAGGAAGCGTGCGCAGATCCTTGAGGATGTGCGTGCAGGCGCTGGTGGCGATGTCGAGGTAGTGCTCGTCCCTGTAGAAGTCGTAGGCATCGAGAAAGGCGTGGCCGATCAGCGAAGTCCAGACGATGGTCGGCATGCCTTTGGGGATGTGACCACTGCGGGATTGGTAGTCGAAGTGATTGCCCCAGCATGCGCCGGAGTAGCCGGGCGCCTGGTGATCGATGAGCCACTGCAGGCAGTGTTTTGCTTTCTCGCTCCACGCTGCGTCTCCGGTGGTTTGATGGAGCCGCAGGAAGCCGCGTGCGAGGAAGCCCATGCCTTTGGACGAATGATGTTTGCCGATGCCGAGCAGTGGGCGGAGGTTAAGCGGGAAACGGCGAACGCTTTGCTGCAGGGCGATGAGCAGATATTTGTTCTCGAACGTGAGCGGGCGCAGGAACGGTGAGCTGAGCCCGTCGAAGGTATCGTAAGCGCGGTAGTCGTTCTTCTCTAGCCAGTCGAATAGTTGAAGTAAGGACTTGTAGATTTCAGATTCAGCTGAACTCTTGACGTTCAAAACCAGTCTCCTTGTTACCAGCAAATGCCCTGATACTGCGCCTCACCGCTGCGCCGGTTTGCGATGCGCACGAAATCGACAAGCTGTTGATCCGGACGTATCTGCTCGGGCACGCCGGCAAAGTCCGGGTCCTTGTTGCCGATGACGATCGTCTGTCCATGCGCGAGGACTTCATCGAGGCTGTTGCCCATGAGCCGCGAGATGTGCGGGATGCGGTTGAGGATGAATTCGCGGTTGGCGCCGACGAGTCCGGCCATCTTCACGTTCTTGTCGAAGATGCGGAGCTCGTAGCCCTTGCCGATGAGGCGCTCGATGATCTCGATCATCGGGCTCTCACGCAAATCGTCAGTTCCCTCTTTGAAGCTCATGCCGAGGATGCCGATGCGCTTGTTTCCAGATTCAGTGATGAGCTGCAGGCCGCGGGCAATCTGCAGTTCATTGCTGGGCAGGATGGCTTTGACGATGGGCAGCTCGAGATCGCGCGACTTGGCTGTGTAGGAGAGCGCGCGCAGATCTTTCGGCAGGCACGAGCCGCCGAATGCGAAGCCGGGCATGAGATAGGCGCTCGAGATGTTGAGCTTCCTGTCCTGGCAGAAGATGTTCATGACTGCGTGCGAGTCGACACCGAGCGACTTGCAGAGGTTGCCAATCTCGTTGGCGAAGCCGATCTTGAGCGCGTGCCAGCTATTGTCGACGTACTTGACCATCTCTGCGGTCTCAAGGCTGGCGATGATGAGCGGTGCGTCGATGCCGGCGTACAGGCTGGCAAGAATTTCGCCGCTGGCCTGGTCGAACTGGCCGATCACGGTCTTGGGAGGTTGGCGGAAATCCTTGACGGCTGTACCTTCGCGCAGGAACTCGGGGTTGTTGCAGACGCCGAAGTCCACGCCTGCGCGCTTGCCTGAGTGCTCTTCAAGCGCTGGGATGACCACGTTGCGCATGGTGCCGGGCAGGATGGTGCTGCGGATCACGATGGTGTGGCGGGTCGGCTTCTCTTTGAGCGCATCGCCGATGAGCTCGCAGACGCGCCGCACCGATGTGAGATCGAGGTTGCCGTTCAGCTGGCTGGGCGTACCGACGCAGACGAACGATAGCTCGGTGTTGAAGATCGCCTCTCGCTGATCGGTGGTTGCGCGCAGGCGGCCTTCGCTGACAGCACGATCAAGAATCTCTCCTAGTTCGGCTTCGATGATGGGAGACTTGCCGGCGTTGATCAGATCCACCTTGGTGGGAATCGGATCGACTCCGACAACTTCATGGCCGTCATTGGCCAGACATCCAGCAGATACCGTTCCTACATAACCCAAGCCGAAGATACTAATTTTCAATGTGCACCCCTTGTTGGCATACTGCTCGATCGGTATTGAGGCTTGATCATTCTAAAAGCAATTCTTATTCACGAGGAACAGAGGAAAGCATTCGCACAACCTGATTCGAACTACTGTTGGCTGTTCTATCGATCATCAAAATTTAACCCTGCAGGCCTTCAAGAAATGCGCACGTGAAAAAGCTACTCTGAACGCGTCACACAGAAAGCGCACACTTCCATTTGGCCGGTGGTCCTGGTCTTCCGGAAATGCTGCTGCTCCGCGTGATGCACCAAGAATTTCGAGGCAGGTTTTGATGCTTAGGTTACAAGAACTCGATATTTACTTTGTACATACTACACAGGCAGGTAAAAGTTACACTGCATCAATTTGCTCCGCGATATTTCCGACAACTGAACGCCTATCGCAAATGTCACTACGCAGGGCGATTATATGCAACCCCACTAAAGTAATCCTGGGTGCCGCTTTGGTCAGAGTATTGCACTGAAGAGAATGAGATTTCAGCACAGCTGAAAGATGATCTCGAGACCGGCGTATGTCAGCCGCGATCTGCTGTGTTCTGCCCGGAATCTGTCATTCAGACGACCATGATTCAACGCGACAGAAAACCACTTTAGTAACCACGCGATACGTGACCAAGGATGTAGGACATTCATGTATTCGATAAACTCGACTCACACTGGTTTACTTCCTATAGCGTCCATCGCCGTGGAAGCTGCCTCTACTGATCCGGGCTTTTGCACCGCTGAGCGAGCAAGAGCTAGTAAGGTGAATCCTTTGTTGTTTTGCCATCCGGATCGCGATTCCAGGAGAACGCATCAATGAACCACCGCATTACTTTCCTCGCTGTTGTATCCAGTCTCGTAATTTGCCTGAGTGCTCCCGCGCAAAACTGGTCTACCTTTCTTGACCCATCGCGGGCTATTGACTGGACGAGCGCCGGATTCACGATTCCCAGCTACACCGTAGCTTGCGCAACCCAGCCTACACTCACGGCAGGTTCAAGCGCAGCGTCAGCCAATACGACTGCCATCAACGCTGCTTTGGCATCATGCGACTCGACGCACAATGTAGTGACTCTTCCCTCGGGAACCTACTACGTTGCAGGCATTTCGTTCGGTACGCAGGGGCATCAGGTCCTTCGCGGTGCAGGCTCCAGTTTGACCGATCTGATCTTCACGGCAGAGGCAAGTTGCAACGGCGTGTCGCATGGCGTCTGCATGAAGGCCAGCACGTTTACCTATAACGGAAATTCCAATGTTCAGCCCTCGAGCGGATCGAACCAGTGTTCATGGTCAGCGGGCTACACGCAGGGCACGACCAGCATTACGCTGAGCAGCTGCGGCGGGACTCCTACAGCCAACAAGATGCTGATTCTGGATCAGGCGAACGATACCTCGGACACGGGCGGCGTCTACATCTGCGATTCGGCGACAAGTGGATGCTCGTACGAGTCCAATGGAAGCCATGACGGAAGACAAATTAACGGCGTAACCCACTCGCAGCAGCAGGTGGTATATGCGAATTCGGTGACGAACAACGGTAACGGAACTTACACGGTGAGCATCACGCCCGGAGTCTTCTTCACGAATATCCGCTCGAGCCAGTCGCCGGGGGCGTGGTGGTCTGCAATTGTGCAGAATGACGGAATCGAAGATCTGACACTTGATGGAACGTCGATCTCCGACGGCAACCTCGCAATGTTCGACTGCTACCAGTGCTGGATGAAAGGCGTGCGGTCCATTGACGCCGGAAGAAACCATGTTCTGCTGCAGCAGTCGATGAGCGACGTGATCCGCGACAGCTACTTTTATGCGTCGCAGTCGCACACCTCGGGAAGCTACGGCATTGAGTACCAGGTGGCCTCGGGAACATTGATCGAGAACAACATCTTCCAGCAGCTCACAGTGCCGATCATGATGACGCAGACCTCGGGTACGGTCATCGACTACAACTTCGGCATCGACTCCTATCTTGGTTCCAGCACATTCAACGGCGCCTACGCCGTGCACAACGCCGGGAACGAGATGAACCTGTGGGAAGGCAACAACATGGGCGGCATATGGGCTGACGATGCGTGGGGATCAAGCACGCAGCAGACCTACTTCCGCAACATGCTTATCGGTTGGGGTAATGGACTGACAAGTTCCAGCTTCCCTGTGCTCTTGAGAAGTTACAACCGCGCCTTCAATCTTGTAGGAAACGTGCTGGGCCAGCCGTCCTATCACACGCAGTATCAGACCTACGCTACATCAACTACGGCGGGCACGGGCAGCTCGGCGGAGAGCAAAAGTGTCTACACGGCAGGCTGGGGTAGCACGGGCCCGGGATGCTCGAACCCGAGTTGCGATCCTATCGTCTACTCCACGCTGATGCGCTGGGGCAACTATGACGTGGTGAGCGCCGCAACCCGCTGGAACTCTACTGAAGCGGCACCGGCATCGGTCACGTATGTGAGCGCCAACTTTACATCAACCTACTTCGGCTCTCTGTCGCAGACGCTTCCCTCTTCTCTGTACTACAGTGCAGCGCCTTCGTGGTGGCCGACCAACAAGGCGTGGCCTGCGGTTGGACCGGATGTGACAGCTGGAAATGTGGGCACCTGCACAGGAACGTACAGCGGGGCTCAGGGAACGACTGCCAGCCAATGCTCGGGTGGATCGCTGAGTTCCGCATGGGCTGCGCATGTAACTTCCATCCCCGCGCAGGACTGCTATCTGACCACGATGGGCGGAGCTCCCGATGGCACAGGAAGCGTTTTGAGCTTCGACGCAAGCACGTGCTACTCGGGCACAACGTCCAGCAGCGGAACGCCGGCGGCGCCCACGGGACTCACGGCAACTGTGCAGTAATTTCTCTCAGCGAACACCACAGCACTACCCGGCCTGCAGCCTGCTCTGTTGAGCGGATTGCAGACCGCTTCACTTGTATTCTGCGGCTGCTTCCGCAGCTGGCCCAGCGGCCTTTCGAGACGGGGCCAACTCGCGCAGAAGGCTGGCACACTGGCGCAGCGGCGCAAGACCGCGATGCAATGCGATCGATGCTGCCAGATAGGCGGCGACAAATAACATCGAAATGATGATGATTGCCCACAGCGCTCCAACAGCGCTGGATGGAGTTTGCCAGAAGCGCGTATTCCGCATCACCAGGGCGGTTGCGACGCCGGAGATCAGTCCTGCGGCGGTATGTCTCCAGACGGCAGCGATCAATGCCGACGCACCAAAGCTGATATGCCGGCCCGCGTACCAGAACCCCGGGATCAAAAGAGCCCAGTAAGAAACGCTCCATGCTGCGGCAATTCCCGTCGGCCCCCAGCGAAGGGCCGCCAGGAATAGAGAGACGGTAAAACCCAGCTCAAAGAGGCTCCAGCGAAACCAGCGCTCCGGTTTGCCGAGAGAGAGATGGATCCAGCCAAAAGCTCCACAGAGGAGCATCGCTCCAATTCCTGGCCCGAACAACTCGAAGATTCTGCCGGACTCCGACCACCGCGGGCCAAGCACCAAGCGCACTACGTCTCTACCTACGAGGGAGAGGTCCGCGCTTGCTGCCATGCCAACGAATGCGACGATCCCCAGTGCATTGGCGAGATACCTTCTGTAGCGAACCGGGTCCTGGTTCAGCCTGCTCAGGCTTGCCAGCGCGACGTTGTGGAGCGGAGAGATCAGCTGGCTTCCGGATAACGCGAACAAGTCGTACGCCTTCTTATAGAACCCGAGAGCAATGGCGTTGAACCGCCAGCCAACCAAGAGGTTATCGATATTCTGCGTTGAGTAGCCGAGGCAGTATCGCCCATACACCTTGAGCGAAAACCACACGCAGGGCCAGGTCTTGCCCGTGCGACGTGGCGGGCTCGGAATCCAGCGGCAAAGCCACCAGCCGCCGAGGGTAACACTGAGTTGCTGTGAGACGATGCCCACAACCAGTGCCCAGTAGCCCCAGCCTTTCAAGGCCAGCAAAATAGAGACGACTGTGTTGAGTGCGCGGCCGATTACGTCGTTGGCTGAGGCTCCGGCGAAGCGCATGGCACGCTTGAGGAGTGCGATGTGGATGACCGAGAGGGCCGCAATGAAGATGCCAATCGACAGGCCGGCCGCGACGTTCTTCACGAGCGGATTGCCGTAGAACCGTGCCAGAAGCGATCCGGCTGCTACGAACAACACCGCCAGCAGCGCACCTGCCGCGGCGTTAAACCAGAACAGATTGCTGGCGGTTTGCTGATCGATCTCTTCGAACTGGATGACAGCGTCAGTAAAGCCGTTCAGTCCGAAGCTGGCTAGAAGGAGGCTGAAGGTGGTCACCATGGTGACGACACCAAAGTCCGCGGGCGTGAGCAGGCGCGCGAGGATGACTGTGCTGATCACCTGGACGGAGAGCGACAGCCCGGTGGCCGATATGGTTGCGGCTGCTCCGCGAACTGCCAGGCGCCGCAGACCGGCTTCTCCGTTTCCGGCCTGAAAAGCGCCGCTTTCGTTAAATGGAATCATCCCTTGCCTTTAGTTGAACGAACAGATGCGTGAGAACTGTTTGGGGCTGCGTGCTGTGCGGCTTGCGTTGGCAGGCGTTGTGTCGTGCACATCGCGTCCTGCGTTGCGACGACACGGTTGATCATCTCGCGCTGGTAAGCGCCATTTCTTTTGGTGCAAGCAGCTCAGGTTTGGGGCCGCGCTGCAATGCCCATTGCACGATTGACGTGATGGCCTGCGCCTTTGCTTCCCAGCTGAGTGACTCGCGCGCGTAGAGAACTGCCTGCTCCTTGAGTTCTTCAAGACATTCAGGGTCGCGGGCAAGTCCACGGAGAACCTGCTCGATTTGAGCAACGATGTCGTCTTCAGTAGTGACGGCCACTTTGAATCCGACGCCGGAGTGAACGATGTCTCCGGGCCCGCCGAAGTCGGCAACCACGGGAACGACGCCGAGGGACAGGGCCTCGAATGCTACGCCTCCGCCGAAGTCGTGTAGAGAAGGAAACACCAGCACGTCAGCAGCCTGCATGTGCTGCATTGCCTCGCCGTGGCTGAGAAAGCCTTTGAAGGAGACGGATTCCTCGATACCAAGCGAGGCTGTGAGTTGCTCGAGGCGCTTTCGCTCGGGACCATCACCGACAACGACGAAGGAGGCGGCATGATCGCGCAACAGCGGTGCGGATCCACGCAGGGCCAGGTCACAGGCCTTCCAGCGAATCAACCCACCGACGAAGATTAGCTTGAGTGGCGCTCCGGGTTCGCACTGCTGTGAGGCACGCTTGCATGACGAAGCGGGTACGCCATTCTCAGGAAGAAAGAAGAGGCGCTCACGGTGAGCAGACAGCTCTGCGCAGGTGTGCGAGGAGCCGCCAATGACGGCGGCTGCGTTTCGATAGGTGGAGCGAGCGAAGGGCAGATAAGGATAGAGCGCTCTCAATCGGCATATCCATCCATTTTGCGCCTTGGCCTGGCTGAACCCTTGCGGCCAGGGCAGTCCCCCGTTCACGGGGCCGATGATGAAGGGCACGGGGCCATTGCGAAGAAAGAATGCGAAAGGACTCGGGCTGATGGTGGATGCGGGCAGGAGCCGCAACACTGCGTCAAACTCGCCAGCCTTGATGCGCGCACGGGTCTGGCGCCACGCCTGCCACTCCATTGCGATGGCAAGCGGATAGAACATGGCTTGCAACACCTGATCGTAGTAGTTGTCCTTGAAGATGTTGTGAATAATCCATGCGTAGATGCGCTCGAGCCACGCTAAACGGATCACCTCGATCGACTGTACTGTTCCCTGCTTACGCCTGACGGCTTCCTCGCAGGACGCGCGAATCACCAGCGTTACATCATGGAGACGTGCGAGAGCCTGGGCCTGGGAGTACCCGATGAGGGCGGCGGTGACGCCTTCAGGGTTGGAATCCGGCGCGTACATCAAGATTCTGAGTCGACCCATGACTTCTCCTGTTACTGCACGTGCTCTGAGTGCTTCAAGCTGCGGATGCGGCCGCGTCGGTCGATTTACTTACGTGGCGGGCTGCCAGTTCTCTACACAGTGAAGGCTGCCGGCCTTGTGGTCTGCGCGCTGACGGCAGTTCCGGCGGCTTCTGGAACAGGCTGCGTGCGTGTGCGTTTCTGCGCATTGCTCAAGAGACCGGCATTTACGCCACTGGATCCGACCATTGCGAGCAAGAGAAAAACCCAATTCGGACTTAACGTTCTGAACCCTGCCTCTGTAATGCCGTAGACCGCGCCGCACATGACGAGGGCGAGAAACAGACTGCCGAGTTCGGGGTCGCGGCGGAAGGCTTTGTACGCTTGCCAATATCCGGTGATCAACAGGAGCGCAATCAGGCTCACACCGATCCACCCAAGATTCAAATAAACCTCGATGTAGCCGTTATGAGCTTCATTGATGAGTTCGGAATGGTACCAGTGCATCAGGTTGAGATTGTGGTGAAAGACATCTGCGTTGGGGCTGGTCCAGAAGCTGTCGAATCCCACACCGATCAACGGATTTGTGACTGCAGGAAACATCGCTGCCCACATGAACGTTCGCCCTGTAAGGGTCGTGTCTCTTCCAAGAGCGCCTGCAACATCCCCGGCACCGCCCAGGAAGAAGGCGACAAAACCCATGACGACCATCGACAGGCAGATGAAGTGGATTCGGACCGGACGTTTCCTGACAAAGCGTGTGTGTGTCAGCAGGATCAGCGTGCTGCCGAGCAGGAAGCACGCAAGGGATGTGGATGAGCCGGCGAGGCGCAACAGAATCAGCCCAAACAGCAGCAATACCCCTTCAGCAATAAGCCGCCGTTTCAGCTTCTTGTCGTTTCGGTTCATGAAGAGCCATCGTACATTCCACACAACTCCGAGTGAGAGAACAAAGACAATCAAGCCAAGCATGTTCTTGTTTGTCGTTACGCCGGTGATGGTGATGTGCCCTTCGTTGTCCCATGCGCGCCCCAGGAGCGTGTAGCGAATCAGCACAATCGAGAAGGGAAAGAGTATGAAGCCGAGCCGCGTGTAGAGCCGCCGGATCGCGTTGATGGGTTGTGGGTCCGTCATGACGATGAGCACCATCACGACGTCTCCGACATCTTTTGTCCAGCGCTTAAAGGCGGGAAGAGAGTACGGAGCCCACGCAACGCTCGCAAGGCAATATGCGGAGTAGATGAGGATGGGAACGATTACGGGGAGGTATGCGCCTGCCTTCCTCTTGCGGCCGAAGAGCACCACGAGGCCGATGAGGAGGAGAAAAGCAAAGACTGCGGCGTCAATTGGATTCCCCTGCAAGCTGTCCTGCACGGTGGGAGCCGGCCCGGAAGAGAACCACTCAGAGACGCCTCTTGAGGATGCGAGTCCGATCCACAGCACGGGAAGCCAGAGCGCTTTGGAGTTACGGATGGATCTGTCCCGATCGTAATAAAAAAGGAACGCGACCCCAATTGTGCAGAGCAGAATTGCGATCAGCCCGTTCATCAATTGCTCCTTCGCGGGCGCGACGCTGCACGTGCGCGGTCGCTGTCTTTCAATCCTGCGGGCTCTGGTCGAATTGCGGTTTCGACATATTTGAAGAACATCAGTTGAAGACCGCCTTATAAGCCCAATTCACGCTCGATGCACGCGCGCGGGCGCGATCGAGCAACTGTATGCTCATCACTGTAAGCGCGAAGGCAGCGACAAAGGAAGTGGGCAACACGGCAACCTTGGGCACGAAGCGATGGAACCCTGCAGCGAGTATCTGCAGGATCACGATCTGCGCGATATATCCGAATAATGAGTATTTGCCGAGCAGGATCACAATATCCTGGATGGAGCTGAACTTCCAGTCGACTGTACCGAGCAGGTAGATGATCGCTACGGTCAGACAGGTTCCCACGATTTCAAGCGGGTAGGGGACGTTCCAGATCGCGATGGCAATGGTGTAGACAAGATATGCGAGCGCGAGCAGATATGGATGCCGCACGACTCTGTTGATGGTTTCGATGCGCGTGAATCCAGCCAGAACTCCGAGCATGCCGATGGCGATGATTTCCAGGTTCTGATTCTTGACTCCGGCCAGTTCCAGCGCCCCTAGCGACACGAAGAGGAAGAGGCAAAACGCGTGGAAGCTGTATTTGAACCGGCGCTGGGGAATCATGAGGATGCCGGAGAGTATGAGCAAGAGCGCAATCGGTATGAGGATGTAGAACGAAACAGGCTTGCTGGTGGACTCGCCGGAGATGAAGATGGCCTGCAGATTCTGCGGTTGCAGCAGGCTGAAATCTGCCTTGCCTTTGGTCAGCAGGGGGAGCAGGCAGTCCCGGCCCAGGTTGAGAACAAGAAAGATCGCGACGAGTTTGAGGCCGCGCACGACGAGCCTCTTCAACAACTGGGGTGCGGCGACGTCGTATTTCGAAAGATAGATGTGCGAAACCATGAACCCAGTGATGAAGATGAAAGACGGAGTGAGGAAGCGCAGATAGCGATAGTACGGCCATTCCGACCCGATGAAATAATTTGCCCAGTGGTAAAAGACCATGAACAGAACCAGCAGGCCTTTGGTAAAGTCCAACGCGGCAATACGCCGCGGCTTGGCGGCGTTCGCTGTCGGTTGACGATCAACTGTCACTGCGTTGGATTGCATCGGTAGGGCCTTCTCGAAAATATCTGCTTCTATGCTTCTGCAATGGTCATGCGCTACGCTGCCTGCCTTCGATCAGCCCTTCGTAGACGCTTCTGGTCATATCGGCCACAACATCCCATGAGTGGCTGGAGTAGGCAAAGTCTCTGATCTCTTCACGCCGCTTGCTGAGTTCGCGGTAGAGATCGCTCTCAAAGTAGCGGACCAGGGTCCGGGCCATATCGTCGGCATCTTTGGGGAGGCACGTGTAGCCGGTCTTCCCTTCAACGATGTCTTCAGAGAAGGAGCCTACATCGGTTGCAACCACCGGCAGCCCGTAGGCATAGGCCATGAAGAGGATTCCGCTCTGGAAGATTTCTGTGTAAGACAAGGCTGCCACATCCGCAGCCTTGAAGTAGATTTCGGTCTCTGCATCGGGAATGAACTCAATCTTCTGCAGGATCTTTTCATGGCAGGGACCGCGCTCGATCATCTGCTGGATGGACTGCCAGTACTCTTCGTAGCCCTTCTTTCGTTCGCCTGCGATGATGAGCCGATAGTCGCCATCTGCGGCGATCTTTTGAAATGCCTCGACCAGGTACTCCAGCCCTTTGTACACCTTGATGGCGCCGAAGTAGAGGATGACCTTCTCGTGCTCGTGCAGGCCTAGCTGCCGGCGCGCTTGCTCACGCGTGAGCTCGGTGTAGGGCACGGCATTGTTGATCCCGTAGGGGATGACGGTGATCTTTGCGGGGCTAACATCGAATGCCTTCACGAGCTCATCTTTCATCTTCTGGGTGTGAACGAAGATTTGATCGACGAGCTTGTATTCGCATCGCAAAGTAATCCGATTCAACCATGAGTCTTTATGGTCGCGCCTGCCGGCATTTACGTTGTGCGCGGTGAATGCGACCTTTTTTCCAGCCAGCTTGTAGAGCGAGAGAAGCAGGGTTCTGTCGAGAAGCTGCAGCTTGTTATCCCACAGGATATGAAAGACCTTCGGCTTCGCGGTGAGCGTATAGCGACAGATGCGCGCGTAGAAAAGCAGTATTCTGCTCATCCTGCGAGGCAGGTTGCCGACCAATTGGCCACCGTGCAAGTTGAGGAAGCGCGCGCGCGGATTGTCTCGGAACTCGGGTGCATCGATTGCATTGCTTCCAATCACGTCGAGTGACACGTCATGATGCATCAACGCCGTGCCGAGCCCAACTGCGTAGTGCGGGTCCTGTCCCCCGGTGAGCAATGCAATGCGCAGATCGGGAAGCGGACGCTGTGTCGCTTCTTCCGCCTTTGATTGCGGCTGAACTGGAGGAGCGGCTTCCAATGCAGCGGCTCCTCCAATCGCGTTCTTGTCGGCTTCGCTTTGCATTAAACTGCCTGCACGGTGGCGTTGAGCGCCGCATCATTGCTCTCGATCGGCTGGGCGTCAAAGAACCGGCGGAAGAGCAGTTCCATCGTAAGCAGCTTGTGAATCGCAGTCGTAGAGTTGCGATGCCCCTTTACGTGTCCCGTCACCATTGCTTCAACCTGCTTCGGCTCGAAGAATGAGCGCGTGAGCGTACGGCGATCAAGCAGAATCTCCTGCACGTAGGCTGCGAGCTCGTGTTGATACCAGGAGCGATAGTGCAGAAATTTGTGACGTCCTAGAAACACGTGGTCCAGATGCAGCGGAGCAACTGCCGAGTTCATGCGCGCGGCCCACTGCGGCATCCCGTAATCGCAGGCATACTCTGCCTTGAACGTGAACTCGTAGAAGGCATGGACGAGCGAGGAGGCCAGCGGTCCTAAGTTTCCGCCGATGCCGCGATCCGACGGAATCTGGCGAAGGGCGCGACTGCCGTCTTCAATCAGGCGGAGCCGGACATCGTCATCGGGTGACGCGTTGAGCGGCGCGCGATAGACGGCGGCCACAAAATCATTCGCCAGGAAGGGCGAGTGCACCGACAGTTGCGATTGCTCGAGAGCCAGCACTCCGTGGTGATACCAGGGAGACTGCATGAATGCGGCGAAGGTTACGGGGTGAGACTTTCGAATCGCTGCGTAGGTTTCGTAGGCACGGCGAACGTTCGAGACCATCTCGCCCACAAACAGGCCGTCGGCCGGCAGCATGGGCTTGAACATTACGGCGTGGCGGACAATCTCACTGCCGTAGGTGCCGACAACTTTTGCCGGCGCGATGGTGCGAGCGATCTTGCTCACATAGAGATCGGAGGCGCGATAAACATCCACGCCGCCCTCGCTGATGTAGATGGACTGCTCGGCATACGAGGGGAAATTGCGAAGGAACTCCTCGCCCACCGTGATGACTTGATGCGTCTGGGAGCAGACCTGGGCCACCTTTCGCGCCAACTGTACGTCGCGGTTGTCGCGGTACATGCTGCCGAAAGTGTAGGTCGGTAGCGATCCCGCAGCCGGCTTGAACTGCGAGAGGAGCACCCGCGTGTCCATCCCTCCTGTGAGTGCCATAGCTGTACGTTGCGTTCCTTCGAAGTATCCCGGGAGACACGTTGTGAGTGAATCGCGCAGGTTCTCAAAGAAAGCTTCCGCATCGAGAGGCGCCTGGCTCTCCCACTGCTTCGAGTCGAAGTACGTCTCCTTCTTCTGAAGCGCTGCATTGACGAAGTGCCATCGCGATCCTGCCGGAATGACAGCGATGTCTTTGAAGATGGTGCGATTCTCGAGTACGCAACTGCATGCCAGAAACTCGCCGAGGCCCTGCGGAGAGGACTCTCGCAATTCTGGACGTGCTGCGAGAATTGCTTTGGCTTCCGCTGCGAAGTAGAAGGCATCCTTTGCTTCGTGGTAGCAGAGCCGGTGCATTCCATATCGGTCGTTGAAGAGCGTGACTGTTCCGGCAACGGGATCTGCGACCAAGCCGTGAAACAGGCCATCTAGGTGCAATGGAAAGGCTGGGGCAGTCTCTGCGAGGCGCAGAAGAAACGCGGCTTCATTCGCGCTGCCGTCTTCCGCGGTATTTCGCTCGCCGTACGCCTCACCTGAAAAGATCACCGTGCGATTTCGTTTCTGGTCGCGCAGCGGCATGGACTCGGCGAAGGAGCCCTCGATCGCGGTCCATCCCACGTAGACGCCTAGCGACTCGTTGATCCAGGTGCCGACACGATAGAACGGCTCGTGCCGCAAGGCCTCGACCATGCGCAGAAGCTGCGGCTCCGCCCACTGACGCGGCCG
>DATMUN010000506.1:0-5568 GCA_035563895.1 Occallatibacter sp.
GATCGCCGCGCTCGCAGCGGCGCTAGCCGTGGTCTCTGCGACACCCCTGCCTGAGAACCCGCGCACGACGCTCAATCTGGGGACGATTCATGGTGGCACGAGCGTGAACTCCATTCCTGAGTCTGTAACAGCGTCAGTGGATTTTCGTTCGACGAGTTCAGACGAACTGTTGCGGCTTGAGGTGGCACTTCACCGGGCTGTTGAGGATGCCATCGAGCGAGTCAACGCCGAAGCCGTGACGTTCCCCAGGAACAGCCGAGGGCCGCTCGCCTTCACAATTACCAGGATCGGCGACCGGCCTGCTGGCCAACTGCCCGGCGATTCGCCGCTGCTCGAGGCTCTGCGCGCCGTCGATCGTCATCTCGGGCTGCGCACAGACCTGCGTCTCGGTTCTACGGATGCCAACATTCCCATTGCGCTTGGGCTGCCGTCGCTTTCGATGGGCGCTGGAGGCGATGGTGGCGGCGCACATACCATCGCCGAGTGGTACTCCGATAAGGACCGCGAACTTGGGCTAAAGCGCGTCCTGTTGCTGACATTAGCGATTGCTGCGTGGGCCGCAGAACAGTAACGCTACTGTCCGTCGCTTCGTGCGATTCAAGCCGTCTGCTACACTCCGCGCATGCACTTGAAAAATGCAATTGTTGCCACGATCTTTTCTGCCGCAGCGCTCTTGTGCGCGCAATCTTCTCTGAAGCCTGACCATGTTTTTTTCAACGGACGTATCTACACGGGTGTGGGCATGGCCGAGGGCCAACCGCAGGTGGTTGAAGCCATGGCAATCCGCGGCGGCAAAGTCATCGCAGTTGGCACCACAGCCCAGATCACTCGGCTTGCAGGACCCGAGACAAAGCTGCACGATCTTGATACGCCCGGAACAAGCACGTACGTATTCCCAGGCTTCAACGACGCGCATGTGCATCTAGGCGGTGCCGGACGGACAAAGCTCAACGTGGACCTGACCGGTGTCGAGTCACTGGACGCGATGCTGGCGAAGGTAAAGAGCTTTGCTGATGCTGCTCCGGCAGGCCACTGGCTCACAGGTGGCAACTGGGACCACACACTTTGGAAAGAGAAGAAGCTGCCCACGCGCCAGGAGCTTGACCGCGTAACGGGCGATCATCCGGTATTCCTCGATCGCATCGACGGGCACATCGCCATCGCGAACTCGGCTGCACTGAAGGCTGCCGGCATCACAGGTGCAACGGCGCCGCCGCAAGGTGGAGCGATCGATCTCGATGCCTCAGGCGAGCCCACCGGCATTCTCCGCGAGTCGGCGCAGGATCTCGTGTACAAAGTGATTCCGCCATCGACCCCGGATGAGCGCCGCAAGGGAGATGAACTGGCGATCAATGATGCACTGGCACACGGCATCACCAGCGTGCAGGACAATAGCGATTGGGAAGACTTCCTTGTCTACGAGCGCCTGGAGAAAGAGGGCGCGCTGCACATGCGTATCACGGAGTGGCTGCCGTTCAAGGCGTCGCTGGCTGACCTGATCCAGATGCGCGCACATCATGATGCGAACGATCCCATGCTGCATACCGGCATGCTGAAGGGTTTCATGGACGGATCGCTTGGCTCGCGCACGGCAGCGATGAAAGCGCCGTTCGCGGACGATGCGAAGAACACCGGCCTGTCGCAGTACACGCAGGACGAACTGAACAAGATGACGCTCGAGCGCGCAAAGGCCGGCTTCCAGATCGGCTTCCATGCGATTGGCGACAAGGCTGCGGCAATGGCGTTGGATGCGTTCAGTCAGGCAGGTGTATTGCACACCGCGCGGAACCGAGTGGAGCATGCACAGGTGGTGGACCCAGTGGACATGCCGCGGTTCAAGGCGTTGGGCGTGATCGCCTCAATGCAGCCGAACCATTTGCTGACCGATATGAACTGGGCTGAGGACCGGCTGGGGCCGAAGCGCGCGGCCTACTCGTATGCCTGGAAGGCGTTCCTCAACACGGGCGTTCCGCTGGCTTTTGGCACTGACTATCCGGTCGAGCCTGTGACGCCGTTCCGCGGTCTTTATTCCGCAGTCACGCGGATGAACGAAGCGGGCACAAAGACCTACTTCCCGGAGAACAAGCTTACGCGAGGTGAAGCACTCTACGCCTACACGCAGGGCTCGGCCTACGCTGAGTTCGCTGAGAAGCACAAAGGCAAGCTGGCGCCCGGCTACGATGCGGACTTCATTCTCGTAGATCGTGACCTGTTTACCGTGCGTCCGACGGCGATTCTCACCACGCGGGTATTTGCCACGTGGGTGGCAGGGAACGAAGTCTACAACAGCAAGGCTGAGTAGCCGCGGCGTCATCTGCAAGAATCGATATAGATGAAGCTCCGCGCCTATTTGCTGATGCTGTTTGTCGTCGCCGTTTGGGGATCGACCTTTGTCATCGTGAAGGGAGCGCTGGCGGACGTGTCGCCCGCGCTCTTCAACCTGCTGCGTATGGCGCTGTCGTTTGCGTTGCTCGCTGTGGCGTATCACCGCGCCTGGCGCGGCCTCACGCGGACGCAGCTCATCTCCGGCGCAATCGTCGGGCTTTGTCTCGCTGCCGGTTATCAGTTCCAGACGATCGGCCTGGTGCGCACCACGCCGTCGAAGTCGGCGTTCATCACGGGCCTGGTAGTGGTGCTGGTTCCACTGCTCTCCATGATTCCCGGAGTGCATCCTCACGGTGCGCGCCGTCCGAGATGGAATACGTGGGTCGGAGCTGTTGTTGCATTTGCCGGGATTCTGCTGCTGACCGCGCCACCTGCGGCTAGTTCAGTGATCCCGGACTTTGCTTCCATCAATGCGGGCGACGTGATCACCTTCGGATGCTCCGTCGGCTTTGCGCTTCACTGCATCGCGCTCGCACATGTTTCGCCACGCGTTAGCTTTCAGCCTCTGGCGTTGTTGCAGATAGGCTTCTGCGCTCTGTTCATGCTGGTGAGTCTGCCATTCATTGAGCACCCACACGTCACCTGGACGCCGAATCTTGTCATCGCACTCGTCGTCGCGGCAGTGCTTGCGACGGCCGCTGCATTTTCGATTCAAAGCTGGGCACAGGCAGTGCTTCCGTCCACGCACATTGCGCTAATTCTGACGTTAGAGCCCGTCTTCGCGTGGATCACATCGTTCCTCGTGTTGCATGAGCGGCTGGGCATGCGAGCCGCATCGGGTGCGGTGTTGATCCTTGCAGCGATTGCGCTCACGGAACTGGTACCGCAGCCGCATGTGCCGTCAGCGCACGAAGCGTGATGCCGCGAAAAAAGAAATGGGCCGGGAGAACCCGGCCCATTTGCATTTGATCCCGAGTGCGGATCAACGCGGGATGCTCTTCTCCACATCAGCCAGCGCGTAGGCGAGCACTGCGTTGATGGCCGCGTTTTCGTTCAGGTGCTTCGGGTCCACCTTGTCGAAGGTGTCCGCCGGCGTGTGGTGGTAGTTGAAGTAGTAGCGCGAGTCCTGCGCCGGTGCGAAGCTGGGCACACCTGCTTCCGTCAGTCCGGAGATGTCCTCGCCCGCCTCCGGCGATGCGTGAAGCGTCTCGCCGCCAATAGGCTCCAGCACAGCGGAGAGAGGCCGGAGCAGGTTACCCAGTTCGGGCTTACCCGCGTAGTAAATGCCCGTCGGATGGTCGGCACCGCCGTCGGTTTCTATTGCTGCGAAATGATCGCCAACGGCCTTCTTGTAATCGATCATGTACTGGGCTGCGCCCTCTGAGCCTTCTTCCTCGCTCATCCACGCCACAAAGCGCACGGTGCGCCGCGGGTGGATGCCCAGCTCCTTGAGCAGGTGGATTGCCTGCATCGACACAACCACGCCAGCGCCGTCGTCGATTGCGCCGGTCCCCAGGTCCCACGAGTCAAGGTGGCCGCTGACCACCACGACCTGTTCCGGATGTTCAGTCCCTTTCCAGTCAGCGATGACGTTGTAGCTTGCTGCGTCCGGCAGTGTTTGCGGTGTCAGGGTCAGATGCATCACGACCGGCCCCTGCGCGGCGAGATCCTTAAGCAGATCGGCGTCTTCCGCAGTCACGGCTGCAGCCGGAATCTTGTCGACGCCCGGCGGGTACATCGTCATGCCGGTGTGGGGAATGCGGTAGTCCGCTCCGCCGACCGAGCGCACCAGCACTGCGGCAGCGCCAACGGATGCGCCAGCAGCAGGAGCGCCGCCACGATAAACGACCGAGCCTCCGTAGGCGTACATGCCCTGTCCCTGCGCAGCCAGTTCCTTGTCAAACTTGTGGTTGAAGAGCAGGATCTTGCCCTTGGCCTCTCCCGGCTTCAGGTCTGCAAGCTGCTGCCAGTTGTCCACCACCACAACTTCCGCCGTGATGCCGTCTGCCGGAGTGGCGACGCTGCCGCCAAGCGCGGTCAGCACGATCTTCTGCTTGGTTCCTGGAGCCTGGCCCGTCCAGGTGACCAGCTCACCCGTCTCAACGCCTCGGACCCAGTGCGGCACCATGGCCTTTTCGAGCGTCACCTCAGCGCCAAGTGCACGCATCTCCGCGGCCACCCACTCCACGGCCTGCTGCGCCTGCGGGGAACCGCTAATGCGCGGGCCGATGTTATTGGTCAGGTGCCGCAACTCATTGAGGGCATAGGGATCTTTCATAGCGGCATCGCGCAACCGCTCCATGTTCTTGAGCTGTTCGGGAGTCCAGGCGCTCGGTCCGCCGGACATCATCGCCCTCATGCGATCCAGGATGCCGCCGGGGACGGTAGGCGAGGGTTGGGATTGGGGAAATGCCGCGGTGGCGCAGAGCAACGCCGCCGCAATCAGGGCTTTGGAAGGCAAATAGTGTCCCATGCCGGATCGTAGCATGGCTATGGCGACGACTCTCAGAGGGCGTCACGCGTCTAATCATCCAGGTGCGCAGAATGAGCGCAGCCGGCACGGGTGGATGCGTGCTCGCTATACTGAAATGAGGGGTGCCCGCGGCCTTTCCTGCTGCCGGGCCCCATGAGGTCAGACCAACCCTATGATTTCGATCCTGGAACGGTTCCGTAAGCGCCGTCTTGCTTCAGCTTTTGTTGTGCTTGCCACGCTTTCCGTGGCCATTCTGGCCGGCTCATTCGCCGCCCACGGTGTGCGTGGGCAAGAGCGCCAGAACTCGAGTTCCGATGCGACGCCGCTCCATGTGGTCAACTCGCCGGTTACCCCAAATGAGTTCGTGAAGATCGCCAAAGAAGTGGGGCCGGCGGTGGTGAACATCAACACCGTCACACTGCCCAAGCAGACAAACCGCCGCAATCCCCGTGGCCTGCAGCGCGTTCCCGCTCAGCCTCAGCAGGGGCCGGATGATGGCGATGGCAGCGACGACAACGGCAATGGCAGCCAGGCACCCCAGAACCCCGAGGACTTCTTTCGCCACTTCTTCGGCGGCCAGAACCCTGATCAGGACGGCGGCGACGACGGCCAGGAGCGTGAGTCGCTCGGTTCCGGCTTCATCGTGGACCCCAAGGGCTACATCGTCACCAACAACCACGTGATTGAGAAGGCCGACAAGATTTACGTCAAGCTCTCGACGGACGACCCTGACAGTCCCGATCATGGCCGCCCCGCGCGGGTGATTGGTA
>DATMUN010000507.1:0-2392 GCA_035563895.1 Occallatibacter sp.
CATGTTCGCGGCTGCCGCGCGGAGCGACGGAGCGGGGTCAACTACTTCTGCCCCCCGTGCTCCACGCGGCGCTTGAGCGCTGCCAGCCACCGCGCCTATGCTTTCGCCTCTGCGTCGCGCTTTCGGAAGGCGGCTTCTCCAGCGTCGGACACCTTGACCCACTTCGTGTCAGGAGGGGCCTCGGCGTCGTAGTTGTCGTGCCAGTTCCACCACTTGTATGTCGGACCCTGGGGGTAGCCCTCCGGCGAGTCCTCCCACTCCTCCTGGCGTCCGAGCGCCGTTATATCAAGATAACTCCAGGTGCTCCCCATCGCCTCGTCGGCGCGGTTGTTGATGAAGTAGGTGCGGAACACCCGCTCGCCGTCGCGGATGAATGCATTGTGGCCGTGCCACTGGTCGACGCCGAAGTCCACATCGAAGCTGTCGGTGATGGTGTACCAGGGCATCTCCCAGCCCATCCGCTCCTTCAGGCGCGCGATGTCCGCCTGCTGCGCGCGTGAGGCGTAGGCGAGAGTGGTGTCTCGGGCGTTCAGATGGGCCAGGTGCGCGACCTGATCGGCGCCCAGGGAGCAGCCGCGGCAGGCGTGCTCGGGCCAGCCGAACACTCCGGGTTCGAAGAAGGCGCGATAGACGATCAGCTGACGGCGGCCCTCGAACAAATCGAGCAGGCTTACCTTGCCCTTGGGTCCGTCGAACACGTACTTCTTCTCCACCGCCATCCACGGCATCCGTCGACGCTCTGCGGCCAGCGCGTCACGGGAGCGGGTCAAGGCCTTCTCCTTCACGAGGAGCTGCTGGCGCGCAACCTGCCACTCCTGCGGCGACACGACCGGCGGTGTTTTCATTCCGCCTTTCTGCTTCTCCATTTTCTGCTTGCTTGTTGCCATATCATTTCTCCTTTGTTTTCCTGTCGCTAATTAAGACGTTCCTTAAGCGCTGGCAGACGGCTGCGGCACGAAAGCGGCGAATTGGCTCTCAAGCGCCTTGGATACCCCAGCGCGCCAGCCCTCCGCGATGGACCGGGACGTGGGATCGGGGAAGATCTCCTCTTCGCCTTTTTCCAAGCCGTCGAAGATGCCTACGGCTGCGGACTCAGTCGAGACTTTCGGTATGTTGAAACCGCGGTTCATATCGGTGTCCACGGGGCCGAGGACGACTGCATGGACCGTCACGCCTTGGCCGGCCAAGAGCGCTCTCAGTGACTGCGTCAAGTTGAGCGCGGCGGCCTTTGAAGCTGAGTAGGAAGGTATGATCGGTAGGGGAGCGAGCCCCGCCAGGGACAAGTCGTTGACGATGGCCCCTTTGGAGCGTTTCAGCAGCGGCAAGAACGCGTTGGTCACTTTGAGCAAACCGAGGAAATTGACCGCGAAGGTCTGTTCGAGCACGTCGAGATTGCTCAGATCGTCGTAGATGGCGATGCCCGCATTGTTAATGAGGACATCGAGTGTGTCGACCTCATCGACTGCCCGCTGGATCTGCGAACCGTTTGTCACGTCAAGCGTCAGGGGCGTCACGCGTTTATCAGGATGTTGTAGAGCGCCGCGCGTTCCCGCATATACTTTTTTTGCTCCGCGTCGAAGCGCCTCATCGAGAAGGGCCCGGCCGATACCACGGTTGGCGCCCGTGATCAAGACTGACTTATTTGAAATATTCATGACATTCTCCTTTGTTGACTCACCTTTTGAATTCAGAACCTCAAAAACTCAAGCTGAAAATCCATTTCCCTTACTGGAAGACTTATGTACCTAGGCCTTAGCTAGCTGGCATTAGTCTGCTCGCTTGCGATACCTGCCATGCCGACTCGGCGGTCTTGGCCTGTCGGGCTACTTTCACTTGAGTTGGGAGTGACTTCGTGTCCCGGCTTTTTCTTTTGAGACAGCTTCACGGCCAATGCCGTCAGCCCTCCGGCGGAAGTCGCGCTGGCGACGATCAGCCCCATGCTTGCTAAACAGAATGGGCACATCGCATCACCTCTCATTCGGGCGACGAAGCGTGACCGCTAAGCCGCCTCTGTATGGATGACGGGCAAGGTGGGGCGATTTCTACATCAGGCGGCGGAAGGAATCCGAAGCTTGGGAGGCTACTGATAATACAGGGTTTATTTTCAGACTGGGGTTTCAGACTTCGGCGAGAAAGCCGGAAGACTCAGCCGCGCTTCTGGAGCAAGAACTCTCTCACTGCGGGATCTTCCGCCAAACC
The DNA here is from genome assembly GCA_035563895.1 of Occallatibacter sp. Lineage (GTDB taxonomy): Bacteria > Acidobacteriota > Terriglobia > Terriglobales > Acidobacteriaceae > Telmatobacter. Next base: position 2,200 of record DATMUN010000507.1, read on the forward strand.
GATTGCTCGGTCGTAGGCGTCAGCGGCCTCACGCTTTTTCCCAAGACGCTGCAGGAGGTGAGCGCGAACAGCCCAGTACGGTTGATAGTGTGACACAGCGTCCGGAGCAATCGGGTCCAAAACGGCGAGTCCTGCTTCTGGTGCCTCCGCTTCCGCAACTGCGGCGGCGTATCCAACTCGTGTGCCGAGCGCG
>DATMUN010000508.1:0-4204 GCA_035563895.1 Occallatibacter sp.
CGGTCACGGTGCTCCAGGTCTGCCATCCGCCTGTAACCGGCAGGTTGACGGTTGCGATGGGCGAGCCTGATGCGCTGTCCAGGTAGAACGTCGCCGTGCCGCCGTTGCCGGCGCTGGCGGTGCGCACGCTCACCTGAGACACCCCAGTGCCAAAGTCGACGTTCTTGTACACCGCGTAGCCGCCCGCCGTCAGATAGCCCAGGTCATAGGTGCCGGTCGAGTCGCTGGTGGTTTCAGTCTGCAGCCCACTCTGGCTGCTGTAGCTCGAGCCCTGGATGGCGGCGGTGGCGGCCGTCGCAGGTGTGCCGCTCTGCGTTCCGGCCCACACGAATGTGGCTGCGCCCTGGGCAGGCAGCGTGTAGGAGAAGGCTTGCGCGCCCCACTGAACGCTGAAGCTCGCGCTGGTGTTCGAGCTGTTGAAGGCGATCAACGCGGTAGATCCATCGGGATTGAGAAACGCAGTCGATGCCACCTGCGGCGTGTTGCTCGAGTAGATGCGCACGGCGCCCGGCAGCACGTATTTGCTGTAGTGGCCGAGCGTGTAGTACTCGATGGTTTTTGTGACGGCGCCGGTGCCGCTGTTGACGGTCACGATCGGCGTGCATGTGGTGCAGCCGCCGAGTCCGGCAGAGGTGGTAAGGTTCGGCCCTTTGTTCTGATCCAGCGCGAGGCTCCACTTCACGTAGCCCTTTGCCGCGTTGCGCACCACCTGCGTGATCTCGACGAAGTCCGAGGTGAACTGATCGCTGATCCAGGTACCGCCGGAGTGCTCCGTCATCCACGCCCCCTGGTTCGGGAAGAGGTTCTGCACGGTCTGCTGTGCGCCGGGTGTGCCGCTGTAGCCGTGCCAGGCCACGCCTGCCACCTGCGACAACTGGCCGGAGGTAAGGCCGCTCAGCACATACTCCGGATAGGTGGCGTCGTCCCAGTTGTGGTCATAGACCATCACCTTTGTCGTGAGCCCCGCTGACGACAGAGCCGGCAGAACGTAGTTTTGCAGCAAGGACAGCTGCACTGTGTCCGTCATGCCCATCGATGGGTAGGTTGTGACTTCGTTTTCCGGCTCGTTCTGCAGGGTGATGTAGTCGATGGGCACGCCTGCGGCTTGATACGCGTTGATGTACTTGACGAAGTAGTTTGCAAATGCCTGCTCGTTGGCTGTGCTCTGCAGCAGCGTGCCGCCCTGCATGGAGACTGTGGTCATCGAGGTCGGATCTTTCATCCAGCCCGGCGGGCTCCAGGGCGAGGCAAGGATCTTCATGTCGGGATTTAGCGCCTTGGCCTGCTTGATGATGGGCAGAATGTCGCCCTGATCATGCTGAATGGAGAAGCTGGCCAGCGTCAGGTCTGTCGATCCTACCGCCTGATCGTCGAACGAATACACCGACCGCGCAATGTCGCTCGCACCCATCGGGTTGCGCATGAAGCTGAGCCCGATACCGCTGCCGCTGCGCGTGAACAGGTCGTTCATGGTGCTGGAGAGAGCGGACGACGTTGCCACTTCGTTCAAGAGATATGCGGCCGAATCGGTGAACGCCGCTCCAAATCCATCCATCGCCTGATACTGCTGCGCGGAGTCCACGACGATGGTGTTGGTCGCTGCCGATGCGCTGGTCGGCGCGAAGGTTAATGTCGGCTGCGTCGCCATCAGTTGCGTCTGGTCGTGCGTGCTCAACACCACCGCTACGCTTGGGTTGGTGGAAGGGATGATGTAAGTGCCGGTAGTGACCGCGCTCGATGAGTAACCCGGCGCGACGGCGATGGCCTCGATGGTCGTGGTGGTAACGAAAGAGATTGCGCCCGTGTAGAGCGTGGAAGCCGTCGTCGGCGCTGTGCCATTGGTCGTGTAGTAGATCGACGCTCCAGCCGTGTCGTCGCTCAGCGTCACGCTCTGCGCGTCGGAGTAGGTACCTGGAGCGGGCGTGAAGACGGGGGCATCGGTCGCTGGCGGCGAGATGGTATAGGTGGCCGAAGTTACGGTGCTGTTGTTATAGCCGGATGCCACGGCAAGCGCCTTGATGGTGGTCGTTGAGGCAACGGAGATGGCGCTGGAATAAGTTGCAGAGGACGCGGTCGGTGTTGTGCCATCCGTCGTGTAATGGATGGCCGCCCCGCTGGTTGTGTCGGCAAGGGTGACGCTTTGTGTGGCGGTGTAGGCGCCGCCCGCTGGAGAAAATGTCGGCGCTGCCGCGGTGGGCGTGTTGGTGGTCGTGCTGCCTCCGCCGCCTCCGCATCCCGCCAGGCTCAACGCCAATAGTGCAACCGCAACCCATCCTCTACCTGTGGCCATCCTCAATCCCCTCTGCGGTGAGCTCAACCAAAACCCGGCGGAATGTGCCGTTTGTCTGGACCAGGCGCGTATTAGCATCGTGCGAGCCGAATGGTCATAGACAATCGTTTATCTACAGGACTTTTGCACTCAGATTTCTATCAATGGGGCCCAATTATCGCGGGCGGGATGGTGGATGTCAAGGGCGCGGAGGCGGGCTCTGTTTTAAGAGAAAACCGTTTGTCTTTATTTGGGTGCGTGACGTGCCGCTGACGGGCTGGGAACCGCGCTATGGAGCAACTTTACCTATCGGGCAATTCGAGTTGGCATGCCGAGCCGCAGCGCTGCTGAATCTGGTGAATTTGTCCGCCTTCGCTATGCGAAGGCTGGTGGAGGCGGCGGGAGTCGAACCCGCGTCCGAAATCGTTGTCAGCCAGGAGACTCCATGCTCAGTCCGGTTCCGAAGGTTTCGCTTTATGCGCTCAGAACGGACAAGATGCGCATAGAACTAGTCCGATGATCTCGCGGTTACAACACGGACCGAGCCGCAACTGCCAGCCTACTGTGCGACGCCCGCTCACGGCCCATAGGCAAAGCCGTGGAGGACGGCTGCTTATTTAATTAAGCAGCAAGTGCCAGATTATCGTTGGCAACTTTTGTTTTGCGAGCGATTACGGGTGCCCACACCCCGGCATGCCTCCGTGCCGCAAGCGATCCCGTCGAAACCGTGACGCCCCCAGCTGGCCGCCCGGGAGAATTCCCGGCGGGTACAAGGTGCGAGCCGGACCCACAGGGTCTTGCTGCAGTATTCATTCTAGCTTGATTCGAGTTTCTGCGCCGGACGGCTACTGGCGCTCGAGGTCGATGGACTCGTACTCACGGCGGTTGATCGCGGCGCGGATCTGCGCGGGGGTCTTGCCGGCCTTGGTCTCGCGGTAGGCGAAGAAGGCCTCTTTGGCGCAGGTGGAGCACTCGGTGCCATGCAGCCCCTCGTAGCAGCTACGCAGGCTGGTGTGACCGAGGGCGCGGTCGCAGCGGCAGTTGCAGGGGAGCTGGTAGAGGACGTTGCCGATGCGCGCGGCCTGCTGGTAAACGTGAACCTGCCAGGGGAAGCGGAAGTTCTCGCCGTGGAGCTTGGCGCCTGCGAGGATGGGCGGCAGCGCGCTGACCTTGAGCGGGGCCGTGGGGTGGTAGGCCGGGACGTCGTCGGCAGGGTTGGACCACTGCGCGTAGCTGGCTGCGGTGAAAACGCTGACGGCGATGCCGAGGACCCAACGGTAGACTTTGCTCTTGGACATGAACCCCTCTTTAGGCCATTCTAGCGTTGATACGCGTGCCCGGCGAGGCTGCAGGCGGGCCATGTTGGTCGCGCACAAAAAAAGACGGCACGAACGTTTGTGCTGTTCGTGCCGGGAGGCCAGTGACGCAAATTGCTTCCGGGTTGGAGGCCAAGACATGTAGCTCCTAACCGGAATATCTACACCTTACTATAGATTCAGAGGAAAGCAAATACAAAAATTGATATTTTACCGCATTGTGAGATTTACAACTTTTAGCGATCTTGCGCATCAATGAGTTGGTGGTTGATTTGCAAGTAGATACAGGAACGAGCGAGCTGTTCGCAGGTGGGGCCAAACCAATGACAACTGATTTTAATTCAAATGGTTCCGGAGAGATTGAGAAAGCTGAGGCGGCGGCCACCGGGTGGCTGAAGTTGGGGGTGGTGGCGGCGGCGTCGGGCATTTTAGGGGGTCTGGCGGCGGCCTGGTACTACCGGAAGACGCTGGCACAGCTGCGGGAAGAGGATCATCAGGGCGGTGGAAATCCGGTTTCTGACAATCCTGAGGATCAGAATTACGACATTTAGTAGATTTGCGAGGGCGCAGGCCAAAGATTCTGGCGCGTTATGAGAAAAAGGCGGCGGCTCGGATGGGA
>DATMUN010000509.1:0-4735 GCA_035563895.1 Occallatibacter sp.
TCAAAGAACCCCCACTCCGACGTAGTAGATCACCTGGGTTTGTGGCTGGGCCAGGGCATCACCGGCTGGGTCGGCTGGCATCGCGAGCCTGTCGCCATCTCCTCCAATGCGCTAAAAGATCCTCGATTCAAGCGCTTTCCAGCACTGTCAGAAGATTCCTTCGAAGCATTCCTCTCGGTTCCGATTCTTTCGAGCGGCAAGCTGGTCGGCGTCATCAACCTGCAACATCGTAATCCTTACGACCACACACAGGATGAGGTTCGGTTGCTCTCGGCAATCGGCTTTCTTGTCGGTGCTGAGTTGGAGAGAGTGCGCCTGGAGACAGAGAACACGCAGCTTTCCGAACGGCTTGAATCACGCAAGCACATCGAGCGCGCCAAGGGAGTGCTTCAGCGCGATCTCGGGCTTGACGAGGAGTCCGCCTATCGCGCGATGCAGCGCGAAAGCCGCCAGCGGCGCAAGACCATGCGCGAGATTGCTGAAGCGATCCTGCTGAATGACGATCTGCGCAGAAATCGTTTGTCGCCTCAGGCTTCATCGGGCGAGAGCACGAGCAAGCCATAAGAGACGCATAAAGAATCGACGATTGTTGCTTGTGTGCTCAGAAGGAATCGGCTATCCTTCGATCAAGTGCTGGAGTATGTACTCCGCATTTGCCTTCAAGCCGAGCACCAAGCCGTGCCGGCGTTTTCCAGAAAAAGACATCTCCTCCGCTCCGTGACGAGCTTGAGCTATCCGCAATTCACGCGGAATTCAGTTTCGAGACGCCGCCGTCGCCCATGACTTGAATGGGCTGCGTCACAGCACGGAAGGATTACGCCCTATGGAGATCGCTGAAGCCGTGAACCCGGCTCCATTCACAACTGAACAGAAGCAGTATCTCGAAGGCTTCTTCGCCGGCGCGATGCAGCGGTTCCCACAGCCGTTCGTCGGCTTGGATGCTACCGGGAAGCTCACGGCCACATCTGCGTCGGCGGCCGAGAACCTGGCCGAAGAGAAGATTGAGCATTGGCACGGTACGCCGGTCTCAGACCTGTGTCGCGAAGAACTATGGAAGTACGAGCAGAATCCCCTCGACATTTGGGACAAGCTGATTGCTCACGCTGACGCAAATCAGCGACCTGCCGCAGATGACTTGTTTCGATTCAAATTCCACGGCCTCTTTTATGTCGCTCCTGCACAAGATTCATTCATGTTGCGATTGCGGATTCCGGGCGGAAGCTTGCAATCGCATCAGTTGATTGGGCTGGCTGAGGTCGCAGAGGAATGGGGTTCAGGCAGAGCCGATATCACCACGCGAGCGAACCTGCAGATCCGCGAGTTTGCGCCGAAGGATATCGTTCGCGTGCTGATGAAGGTCCATTCATTGGGCCTGACAGCGAAGGGCTCGGGCGCTGACAACATCCGCAACATCACGGCCACCCCGACTACCGGATTCGACCCAACAGAACTCATCGATGTTTCGCCTTATGCCGATGCCATGCATCACTACATCCTCAACTCGCGCGATCTCTACGATCTTCCGCGCAAGTTCAACATCGCTTTCGACAGTGGTGGCGCAATCAGCGTAGTTGCAGATACCAATGACATCGGCTTTGTTGCTGTTCGTGTAGCAGAAGGCAAACCGGTTCCCGCCGGAGTTTACTTCCGCGTGCTGCTCTGCGGCATTACCGGACACAAGCAGTTTGCCAGCGACTGTGGTTTGCTGCTGAAGCCTGAGCAGGCTATCGCTGTTGCCGCTGCCATGATTCGCGTCTTTGCTGAGAACGGTGACCGCACCGATCGCAAAAAAGCAAGGCTGAAGTATCTGGTCGATAAGTGGGGCGTCGAGCGATTCCTCGAGGAGACTGAAGCGCTTCTGGACTTCAAGCCGTTGCGCGCCGCCGAAGATGTGAACCAGCCGCGACCTGCTCTGAATCGCGCCGCGCACATTGGCGTTTACCCACAAAATCGGGCGGGACTCAACTATATCGGACTTTCAATCCCTGTTGGTCGCTTTCCGGCTGCGCAGATGCGCGCGATTGCTGAAGTAGCACGACAATTCGGTTCCGGTCAGATTCGCCTCACAGTCTGGCAGAATCTGCTGATCCCCGATGTCCTGGATGCAAACCTGGATGCGGCAATTGCAGCGATTCGCGCTTGCGGACTCGACTGCGAAGCGGGCACGGTTCTGCGCGGCACCATCTCCTGCACCGGCAATCAGGGATGCCGCTTCGCGGCGACGAATACTAAGAGCCACGCAGTCGAACTGGCGAACTTCATCGATAAGAGATTCAAGATCATCGAGCCTGTGAATTTGCACGTCACCGGCTGCCCGCATTCCTGCGCACAGCACTACGTCGGCGACATCGGGCTGCTGGGAACAAAAGTGAACGGCGAGGAAGGCTATCAGGTAGTTCTCGGCGGAGGCTCAGATACTGACAAGGGACTTGCCCGCGAGTTGATCCCTTCGATTCGCTTTGCCGATCTTCCACCTGCGATGGAAAAACTCTTTGCTGGCTTTGGTGAGCGCAGGCACGACGGAGAGTCCTTCCTGGCGTTCACGCGCCGCCACACGATCGACGAACTCAAACAGCTGCTCAAATGCACAGAGAGGTAAGCATCGATGCCGACAACATTCGTGCCATCCATCCCCGACACGGCGCCGTTTAATGCAGAGCAGCGCGCATGGCTCAATGGATTCCTTGCTGGCATCTTTTCGCAGCAGGCTGCGGAAACGTCAGCGCCAGCCAAGAACTCGCTTCGCATCGCAGTTCTGTACGCCTCGCAGTCAGGAACCGCCGAAGGACTGGCTCGCAAGCTTGCAAAGGAACTCAAGTCCGCCGGACATGCACCTGCAGTCTCGACACTTGTCGGATACACGCCAGCTGCACTTGCCGCCGAAGAGCATGCGCTGATCATCGCCAGTACATACGGCGATGGCGAGGCTCCGGACGGTGTACAGCCTTTTTATGAACAGTTATGCGTTGAGCACTTCCCGAAACTCGAAAAGCTTTCTTATTCGTTGCTTGCCCTTGGTGACAGCCACTACGAGTACTTCTGCAAGTTTGGCAAAGATCTGGACGCCAAGCTCAAGGCCCTCGGAGCCAACTGCATTCATCCGCGCGTTGATAGTGATGTCGAAACCGAGCAGGCGTTTGCAGGTTGGACGAGTGGCGTGCTCGAGCATCTGGCGAAGCCAACGCAGAGAAAGACATCCTCCCCTGCATCCGAAACTGCGCTCACTCTGAGCGAGTCAGCTCCTGCGCTCGCTGTGCACAAGGCTGCATTCACACGCGATAACCCTTTGCTCGCCCCCGTCGTCGATCGGCGCGACCTGAATATCACAGGCTCAACAAAAGCTACTATTCACCTTGCGCTATGCATCGATGGCACGGGGCTCGCATACGAAGCCGGTGATGCCTGTGGGGTGCTTCCGAACAATGACGAACTTCTCGTCGCTGAGGTCCTCCAGACCCTCCGCTGCAACGGCAATGAATCCGTGAAGTGCGAGAAAGTGGAGGCAACGACTCTGCATGATGCCCTGATGCGCCATCTCCAGATCACGCGCCTGACGCGAAAGACCGTCGGAGACTATGCGGCGCGCAGTCAGAGTGCCATGCTGCTCGAGCTTGCCCGCCCTGAACGCAGGGAGCAGCTCGAGAGCTACATCTACGATCGCGGTCTGATTGACCTCCTCCTCGAACATCCAGTGACCGATCTCGAACCGTCGGAACTCGTTGCAATGTTGCCCCGACTGACGCCTCGCCTCTACTCAATCTCTTCAAGTCCAAAAGCTCATGCAGGAGAAGTACACGCAACTGTTGGAGTAATCCGATACACGTCGCACAAGCGTGATCGCGGCGGAGTGTGCTCGACCATGTTTGCAGACCGCATCAAAATCACCGATCAGGTTCCCATCTTCATTCAACCCAATAAGAAATTCAAAATCCCCAAAGACCCGGCACAAGCGATGATCATGATCGGACCCGGCACAGGAATCGCACCGTTCCGTGGGTTTCTGCACGAGCGTCTAGCGTTGGGTCATAAAGGGAAAAACTGGCTCTTCTTCGGCGAGCGAAGCGCAAAGACGGACTTCTTGTATCGGGATGAACTTGACCCAATGCTCAAGGACGGGCATCTTACTCGGCTCGATACTGCTTTCTCGCGCGACCAGGAGCAGAAGGTGTACGTACAGGATCGCATGCTTGAGAACGCGCCTATGTTATGGCGTTGGCTGGAGAGCGGCGCGAGTGTGTACGTGTGCGGAGATGCACGCCAGATGGCCAAAGACGTAGATCGCACCCTGCGGCAGATTGCGCAGGAGCAGGGTGGAAAGTCCGCTGAACAGGCCAACGAGTACGTGGATGTGTTGAAGTCATCCGATCGTTATCATCGCGATGTCTACTGAAGCTCCCAGCGCCTATTGCGCCCGTGGGATGCAGGCCATTCAATCGGCCAGGCCAGGTGGCATGTCAGTTGCATGGGTGTTCACTACGGCATGAGTCTGCATGGCGAGCAGCTGTTTTTCTCGCATGTGCATCTTCACGGTGGCCAGCACCAGTGCGCCGTTACCTTCCTAACTTGATTGGTCTGGTCTGGACGGAGCACATCAATCCCGGCAAGGTGTTTGACCGCACCCTCTCACTCGATCGGGCTGCAGAAGTCTGCCGCGCCATGGACGAGCGCAGAGCCATAAAAGCGTTGCTACGTCCGTGATGCTTTCGTGAAAGCCAGACGAGATTCGATAATAGGT
>DATMUN010000510.1:0-12326 GCA_035563895.1 Occallatibacter sp.
GGGGCGGACGCGCGTGGATCGCAGCACGACCCGGTTTTCGATGCACTTGTTCGTGCAGTAGAGCCGAAGGATCTGGCTACGCTGATCTATACGTCAGGCACGACAGGCGAGCCGAAGGGCGTGATGCTGACGCACGGCAACATCGCGGAGAACCAGAACGTTGCTGCGGCGGAGTTCAGCTTTGATCGGACCGATGCCTGCATTTCGTTCCTGCCGCTCTCACATATTACGGCGCGGGCGCTGGACTACGTGATGTATACGTGCGGAGCGCAGGTGGCGTACTGCTCTCAGTTTGACAAACTTGTCGACGCGATGAAGCAGGTACGGCCGACGGTGTTTGTGGGTGTGCCGCGCGTGTATGAGAAGATTCGCCAGGCTGTGGAGCAGCGCTCGGCGGCATCGGCAGTGAAGAAGCGCATGCTGGCGTGGGCGCTGAGTGTTGGTGCGGCGAACGGCGACACGGTATATCGCGGGCAGAAGCCGTCGTCGTTGACCTGTGCAATTGCGCAGAAGCTGGTTTATGGGAAGGTACGTGAGGCTTTTGGCGGGCGCGTGCGTGTGTTTGTATCGGGCGGCGCGCCGCTGGGGATCGATACAGCTAAGTGGTTTGCATCAGTGGGGATCGCGGTATGGGAAGGCTACGGATTGACGGAAACCTCTCCGGTGATTGCGCTGAACAACCCACAGACACAACGGATGGGATCGGTTGGGCAGCCGATTCCGAATGTGGAGTTGAAGTTCGCCGAGGACGGTGAGTTGCTAGTGCGTGGAGCGAGCGTGTTTGTGGGCTACTGGCACAAACCGGAAGCTACGGCGGAATGCATGGATGCGGAGGGATACTTCCGTACGGGCGATATCGGACACTTGGACGCGGATGGGTTCCTGTACATCACGGACCGCAAGAAGGAACTGCTGAAGACTTCGGGCGGTAAGCTGGTCGCGCCACAGCCGATTGAGAACAAGCTGAAGGGAAGTTACCTGGTGGCGCAGGCGGCACTTGTTGGCGATAAGCACAAGTTTATTTCAGCACTGATCTCGCCAAACTTCCAGTCGCTGGAGGCATGGGCGGCGCAGCATGCAGTGGAAGCGTCGTCGCGCGAGAAGCTGGTGGCGGACGAGCGCGTGATTGCTCTTTATGGGGAAATAGTCCGTCAGACCAACGCGGGACTGGCGAACTTTGAAACCATCAAGCGTTTCAAGGTAGTGGCTGACGAGTGGTCGCAGGAGACTGGGGAACTAACGCCATCAATGAAACTGAAACGCCGGGTGCTTACGACGAAGTATGCGGCGGTTGTCGACGCACTTTACGCTGACGAAGCAACCTCACGCGCCGAATAGGCGTGAGTTCGCGGCTGAACAGAATGCGCTTGCCCCACATGCGCTGAAGCGCGCTGAAGAAAGGTGCGCCCCAAGCACCGGCGCCGAGGATTCCTCCGAAGAGGATAATGGCGTCGATGCTGAGGCGTCCCGCGCTGGACCAGTATGCGTCAGGCTCGAGGTTCAGCCAGAGCGCGAACTCGTCGAGCGTGAGTGCTGCGCCAACACCATAGCTGACGGACATGAGGCGGCTCAGGAAGATGGACGTGGGCGAGTGCGAGCGTCCCAGATCGAGCAGCCAGCCGTAACCGACGAAGAGAAGAATCAAAATGCCCCAGACCAGGTGGTGGATGTGGCGGCCGCGCACCACGACAAACTCGAATGGGCCACGATCGTGAATGATTAGGCTGACGAGCAGGCGAACGCCGATGAACGTTACTAGGAATGAGACCGACGCGATAAACATGCGGCGACGGGGCCGGTCAGGGATCGTGGAGCGGATAAGGTAGCCCAGGCGGGTTAACTGGAGCAGAACCAACAGCACGACGACCACTACGCTGGCAAAGACCAGCAATAACAATGTGCCTGTTCCGGGCATGCTCTCATTGAATCATCCCAGCCCGTATTTTCCAAAGAGACATGGCTTTAGCGGTTGCAGCAAGTTTGGTGAGCCCTGTCACTAGTCTCTTTACAGGGGCGGGGTACACTATCTAGGGTGCCAAGCCGGGCAATTTGGCCTGTCTTAGGCTCTTGAAGGGAATCAGCTCCCAGCCGGCCGACGGACGGTCGTGCTATTTCGATCAGGAGAGATCTGCAATGCGAGTTGCTTTGTTGACCGGCGGCGGCGACTGCCCCGGCTTGAATGCGGTGATTTACGCTGCCGTGCGGAAGGGTATCCAGGCCTACGGCGACGAGTTCATTGGCTTCCTTAATGGCTGGCGCGGCGTGCTCGATAATAACTTCATTCCGCTTACCCTCGAAAAAATCGACGGTATCCAGTTGAAGGGTGGCACGATTCTTCACTCCTCCCGCACCAATGTGAAGAAGATCCCAGGCGGAATCGAGAAGGTTCAGGAAGTTCTGAAGCTCAACAAGATCGATGCGCTGATTGCGCTGGGTGGTGACGACACGCAGTCTGTGACGCTGTTTCTGGCAGAGAATGGCCTCAACGCGATTGGCGTTCCGAAGACGATCGACAACGACATTAACGGCACTGACGCGACGTTTGGCTACGACACGGCGGTTTCGATTGCTACCGAAGCTATCGATCGTATTCACACCACTGCTGACTCGCACAACCGCGTAGTTGTCGTCGAAGTGATGGGCCGAGATGCCGGCTGGATCGCTATGGCGTCGGGCATTGCCGGCGGCGCACATGTGGTTCTGGTGCCTGAGCAGGAGATCGATATCGATCACGTTTGCAAGCTGTTGAAGTACAACTACGACCACGGTAAGCACTACGGTGTTGTTGTGGTTGCAGAGGGCTGCCATCTGCCCGAGGTTGGCCAGGTGACGGGCTCGGCTGAGGTGGACTCGTTTGGCCACGTGCGGCTGTCCGGCATTGGTGAAGCGCTTGCCGACCTGATTGAGAAGAAGACGGGCTTCGAGACCCGCTCGGTGAACCTGGGGCACACGCAGCGCGGCGGCGTGCCGACGGCATACGATCGCCTGCTGGGGCAGCGCTACGGCCTGCATGCGATCGACATGGTGCATGAGCAGAAGTGGGGCCGAATCGCTGTGCTTAAGGGCACGGAGATCACCGATATCACCATCAAGGAAGCGATTGCAAACAATCGCCGCCTGGATGAGCGCTTCTTTAAGGTCATTCGCGATCTGGAAGCCAAGGTCGACTAAGTTGGTGCAGTGCTGAACAAGGCCGTCCTTCGCAAGAAGGGCGGCCTTGCTACGTTTTGCCGTGGTTAGATGAGATATGCGGATTCGTGCGTATACTCCGGATGATTTTGCGGCGCTGTATGCAGTCGAAGAGTTGTGCTTTGAGCCAGGTTTTCGCTTCAGCCGCAGCTACATGAAACGACTGTTGGGTGCGCCGAATGCTGCTGCGTGGATGGCGGAAGACGATGGAGCGCTAGCAGGTTTCGCAATTGTGGAGTGCTCTTTAGGAGAACGCAACACGAGTGCTTATATTCAGACGATCGAGGTGGCGCCTGCCTTTCGACGGCGCGGAATCGGAGTGGCGCTGCTGAGCAGATGCGAAGAATCCGCGTTAGCCTCGGGGGCAGGGCTCCTCTGGCTGCATGTGGCAGATAAGAATGCTGAGGGAATCCAGATGTATGAAAGCGCAGGTTATCAGCGCGCAGATACAGAGGAGCACTACTACGCGCCAGAGCGACACGCCTATCTTTACCGGAAGTCCCTGATGAAGATGTAAAAGAAACGTTGCTGTTCTTGTTTACGTACAATAGAGGCGGCATTCCATGTCTTTAAGTAATCCGAACCTTCCGAAGTCTGTACTTGCGCTGCGGTGTTATACGCGGCAGACGTTTCTGCATGATCTGCTTGCTGGAATTACGGTAGGCCTTGTCGCCCTACCGTTGGCGATGGCATTTGGCATTGCGAGCGGCGTGACACCGCAGGCCGGGCTGTACACGGCTGTTGTGGCGGGCTTCATCATTTCGGTGCTTGGTGGTTCGCGCACGCAGATCGGCGGACCTACGGGTGCGTTTGTCGTCATCGTGAGCGGGATCGTAGCCCGGTTCGGCCTGAGCGGGCTGGCGATGGTTACGCTTATGGCTGGGTTGATCCTGGTTGCGATGGGACTGACCGGACTGGGGTCGGCGGTGCGGTTCATTCCGCGGCCGGTTGTCATCGGGTTTACCAATGGCATTGCGATTCTGATCGCATCCACGCAGATCAAAGACTTTCTGGGATTGCATATCGGTGCAGTGCCGGGCGAATTCCTGCCGCGTATGAAGATGCTGATTGCTCATACAAGCTCTTTCAACGCGCAGGCGCTTGGCTTGGGGGCCTTGACTCTGGCGATTCTGATATTTCTGCCGAGGCTCACGCGGCGTATTCCTGCTTCGATTGTTGGTGTACTGGTGGCGACCGCTGTGGCGTATGCCGGACATCTTCAGGTTGAGACGATTGGCACACGCTTCGGAGGAATTCCCCAGGGACTGCCGCCGTTTGCGTTACCGGATTTTCACGTAGAGCACATCATTCCGCTGATCCCTTCGGCATTCACAGTCGCCTTGCTGGCGGCGCTCGAGAGCATGTTGTCTGCCGTGGTTGCCGACGGAATGACGGGAGACCGGCACAACCCCAATGTTGAGCTGTTTGCGCAAGGGATTGCCAACATGGCTTCGCCGATGTTTGGCGGGATCCCTGCAACAGGCGCGATTGCGCGTACGGCAACGAACATTCGGTCGGGCGCGCGCTCGCCGATTGCGGGAATGGTTCATGCGGTGACACTGCTGGTGATTCTGCTGGTGGCTGCTCCGCTGGCGAGTTACGTGCCGCTTACGGCGCTGGCTGCGGTGTTGTTCGTCGTCGCATACAACATGGGAGAATGGCGCGAGATCAGCGGCATTCTGCAACTTGGTGTTACGGCTATTGCGGTGTGGCTGGTGACGTTTGCGCTAACGGTGTTTGCTGATCTGACTGTCGCGGTGAGTGTGGGAATGGCGTTGGCGGCACTTGTGTACATCTACCGCGTGGCGGAGACAACAACGGTTACACCAGTGACCGATGACTACATTCGCGACGGGCTGCCGCATACGCTACAGGGCAGAATTGTGCCGCCGTATGTCACGCTTCTGCGCATCCACGGGCCGTTTCTCTTCGGTACGACGGAGAAATTGGTGGAGGCGACGGCAAATCTGGACGTATTTGAGCCGATCCTGATCCTGCGGCTACGCAACATGACGGCGATTGACGCTACTGGCATTCACGCAATTGAGACGTTTGCAAAACGGCTGCGCGTCAGCGGTCGCAGCCTGATCCTATGCGGAGCAATGCAACAGCCGTCCAAGCTGCTGCAACAACCGCGGTTCATTGAGCACGTGGGCAGCGAGAATATTATGCCGAACATTCAGGCTGCCCTGGATCGTGCAAAAGAACTGCATGAAACAGTGCACGTGGAACGCGCGAGTTGATCGTTATTTCTGTGGCTTGTCGAAGGGCTGCTTGTCGGTGATGCGGGGGCGATCTTCGGCCTGCAACTCCTTTGCCACTTGCTGAACTTCACGAAAGACGCGGAGGAGATTGCCGCCGAGGATCTTGCGGCAGTCTTCTGCGGAATAGCCACGCTCCATTAAGGCCGCGGTGATCTTGGGAAGATCTGCAACTGAGTCGATGCCTTCGGGGAGTTGCCCGCCGACGCCGTCGAAATCCGATCCCAGCCCAATGTGATCGACACCGGCAACTTTGGCAATGTGGTCAATGTGATCGATTAGCAGCGAAAGCGGCGGGCGCGGAATGCGGTCGGCAAACGTGCGCTGCAGCTTTTCGATTTCAGCGTCAGGAACTTCCTTGCCTTCTGCCTTGTATTTGTCCTTGAATGCTTGAACAGCTTTGTCGACATCAGGCTGCATGGCCTTTTGCGCGTCCCTATAAGATTGCGAGAGAAACGCTGAATAGAAGTTGACCTGAACAACGCCGCCGTTATTGGCGACGGCGCGCAGCATGTCGTCTGTCATGTTGCGTGGTGCGTCGCAGAGTGCACGGGCGGAGGAGTGCGACGCGATGACGGGTGCACGCGAGATGACGAGGGTACGGTAGAAGGTCTTGTCTGAAACATGCGAAATATCGACCATCATGCCGAGGCGGTTCATCTCGTACACAACGTCTTTGCCGAACTCAGTGAGACCTTCCTTAGTGTGTGGGATGGTCTTGTCGTTGATGTCGCCGGAGGAGTCGGCCCAGTCGTTGGAGTTAGACCAGGTAAGCGTCATGTAGCGCACGCCAAGTGCGTAATAGTCGCGGAGAAGGCCGATGGAGTTCTCGATGGAATGGCCGCCCTCAATGCCCATGAGTGTTGCGAGCTTATGTTCGCGATGCGCAAGCTCGATTCCTTCCGGGGTGGTGACGAGTATCATCTGGTCGGGGTGCTTGGCTACCTGCTGACGGACCGCGTCGATCAACACGAGCGTGCGATGCGCGAACTGACCTTTATTCGCTGTAGGGTCGACCCATATGGAAAAGAACTCGGCGCCGAGATTACCCTTCCGCGCGGACTCGAGGTTGAGGTTGCCGCCGTTGAGCGGATTACCAAGGTCGTAGTTTTCATCGGCGATGCGCTGGGGTGTATCGGCATGGGTGTCGATGACGATGGCGGACTTGTGAACTTGTTCAGGTGTGATCTTGGCTGTCATCTTTGGAGAAGGCTTGGGTGAGGGTTTACCTGAGCTCTGGGCGCCAGCAGCGATCGAGAGTGCGAAGAGCAGGGAAGCGAAGAAGGAAGTGATGAGGCGATTCCGCATAGGCTTTGCGTAAGTGTACAACGGCTGGCAGCGGCAAGTGCTGCAAGTGCTGGACTTGGCGAATTGGTGCGTCATTTCCACAGCGGGTTCGGCAACCACTTGCCTTGGTTACTAGAATCGAACTAGCCATGGCCGAATTTACTCACCTTCATCTCCATACGGAATACTCACTGCTCGACGGCGCCTGCGACGTGAAACAGCTGTGCAAACGCGTAGCAGCATTGGGACAGAAATCGGTTGCGATGACCGATCACGGCAACATCTACGGTGCTGTGCACTTCTTTAATGCGGCGAAAGAAGCTGGGGTTAAGCCGATCCTTGGATGCGAGCTCTACGTGTGCAAGGCGGAGGATCATCGCGCGGAGGCTCCAAACGACCAGTACAACCACTTGCTGGTGCTGGCGGAGAACGAAGAGGGTTATCGCAACCTGATCCGGTTAACATCTGAGGCTTCGCTTTATGGTTTCTATCGCAAACCGCGCGTTAGCAAGAAGTTCCTGGCGGAGAACTCCAGGGGGTTGATTGGATTCTCGGGCTGCCTGTCTGGCGAGTTGTGCGAGGAGTTGACGGCTGGGCGCTACGACGGAGCAAAACGCGCGGCCTCGCAGTATCAGGATATCTTTGGCCGCGGCAATTTCTATCTTGAGATTCAGGACCAAGGGCTTGAGCAGGAGAGAATGATTCAGACGGATCTCTTCCGGCTGGAAAAGGAACTGGATATCCCGCTGGTGCTGACGAATGACTCGCACTACCTTTGCGGCGAGGACCATCATGCACACGATGTGATGCTGTGTGTGCAGACGGGCGCAAAGGTGCATGATGCAGAACGGTTTCGGTTCGACAGCGACCAATTCTTTGTGAAGTCGGCGGATGAGATGGCACGGCTGTTCCCGGATTCACCGGGCGTGATGCAGCGGACCATGGAGATTGCCGAGCGCTGCAACTTCAAGCTGCATGGCGTGGACGATCCATTCCCGGAGTTTGCCGTACCGCCGGGGCACACGATCGACAGCTATTTTGAGGAGATTTGCCGCGAAGGTTTTAAAAAGCGCATGGAGACGGGCATCCGTCACCTGGAAAGGCGCGGACAACTGAATAATCCGATCTCGTCCTACGAAGCGCGGCTGAACTACGAGATCGGGATCATCAAGCAGATGAAGTACTCGGGTTACTTCCTGATCGTGTGGGACTTCATCAAGTACGCGCGGGATCATGGAATACCCGTAGGGCCGGGGCGTGGATCGGGCGCGGGCTCACTGGTGGCGTACTGCATGGAGATTACGAACATCGATCCGATGCAGAACGTGCTGCTGTTTGAGCGATTTCTGAATCCAGAGCGCGTGTCCATGCCCGATATCGACGTGGACTTTTGCATGAACCGGCGTGGCGAGGTGATCGATTACGTAACGCGAAAGTATGGTCGTGACCAGGTGGCGCAGATCATCACGTTCAACACCATGGCGGCCAAGGCCTCGATCAAGGACTGCGGGCGCGCGATGGACATGCCGTACGGCGATGTGGATCGAATTGCAAAACTGATTCCGGCGACGGTAGGCATGACGATCGACAAGGCGCTGGAAGACGTGCCTGACCTGCGGAAAGTCTACGACAGCGAGACGCAGGTGCGCGAGTTGATCGACACAGCGAAGAAGCTTGAAGGGCTTGTGCGTGGGCAAGGTGTACATGCGTCCGCAGTGGTGATTGCGCCGCGGCCGCTGATCGACCTGGTGCCTGTGGCGCGAACGAAGAATGACGAAATTGTGACCGCCTACGACATGAAGGCGGTCGAGAAGATGGGCCTGCTGAAGATGGACTTTCTCGGGCTCACGACGCTGACGGTGATCGACGACTGCCTGCGGCTGATCGAGAAGAACCGTGGCGAGAAGGTCGATATTGAGCAGATTCCTCTGGACGATGAGGAGACGTACAAGAAGGTCTTCCAGGTTGCGCTCACGTCAGGCGTGTTTCAGTTCGAATCGAATGGTATGCGCGATATTTTGCGGCGCTACAAGCCGGAGAAGCTTGAAGACCTGACTGCGTTGACAGCGCTATTTCGTCCGGGCCCGATTCAAGGTGGCATGACTGATGACTTCATCGAGCGTAAGTGGGGGCGTCGCAAGGTGGAGTACATGCTGCCGGAGCTTGAAGGCATTTTGAAGGAGACGCTGGGTGTCATCGTGTATCAGGAACAGGTGATGCAGATTGCCAACAAGCTTGCCAACTACTCGCTCGGAGAGGCCGATCTGCTGCGGCGAGCGATGGGCAAAAAGCGACCGGAAGAGATGGCTAAGCAGCGCGAGCGCTTTATGAGTGGCGCCGATGAGCTCGGGCATCCGAAGAATACTGCGGGCGAGATCTTCGACCAGATGGAGAAGTTTGCCGGATATGGATTCAACAAGTCGCACTCGGCAGCGTATGGATTGGTGTCATATCAGACGGCGTATCTGAAGACGCACTATCCGGTTGAGTTTATGGCGGCGCTGCTGACATCTGAAACGTCGAAGCCTGAAAACGTCGTCAAGTACATCCAGGAATGCAAGGAGATGAATATTCGCGTCGACCCGCCTGATGTGCAGGTTAGCGGTGCGCAGTTTACTCCGCATGGGGATTCGATATGGTTTGGACTTGCTGCAGTGAAAAACGTGGGCGGGAATGCGATTGAGTCGATCATCAATGCACGTGAGGAGGTTGGCGGGCGCTTTCATAGCCTGTGGGAGCTTTGCGAGAAGGTCGATCTGCGCGTGATGAACAAGCGCGTGATTGAGTCGCTAATCAAGTCTGGTGCACTAGATTCATTGGGGAAGCGCGGGCCGCTGATGGCTGCGGTGGATAAAGCGATGGAGCGTGCGCAGAAAGCGCAGCGCGATGCGGCGCAGGGACAGGCAGGGTTGTTCGGACTGTTCAATGATGCTCCTGCGACGGGGGGCGCTGGAGATGATCTTCCGCGTGTTTCCGATTGGGAGGAGGGTGAGCGGCTTGCAAACGAGAAGGAAGTGCTAGGCTTCTTTGTCTCAGGGCATCCGCTCGACAAGTATGCAGAGAAGATTCGGAATCTGCCCGGCGTGATTTCTGTATCAGAAGCGCAGGAGCGCAAACCGCCTGAACGTCGTTGGGGGAAGGAAGTCGATCCGGCGGATGAGTTGGTTGTTGCTGGGTTGCTACATGGCGTTCGTGTGCAGAAGAGCCGCCGCGATCAGAGGCTGTACGCGCAGGCGCTGCTGGAGGATGCTAGCGGCAAGATTGACTTGATCTGTTTTGCGCGAGACTATGAGCGGCTGGCAGAGCAACTGAAGATTGAAGCGCCGGTTCTGATCCGCGGCATGTTGATGGGAGAAGAGGACGCGGCGCCGAAGATTTCAGTGAGCTCAATTCAGGCGCTCGAGCAGGTGCAGGTGAAACTGCCGAACGGAGTACGTATCCGTATGAACCTCGACCGTGTGAGCGAAGAAACGTTTGCTGCTCTGCGTGGTGTGGCAGACGCTGCGCCGGGACCTGGCAAGATCATGCTTCACCTCGAGAAGAAGGGTGAGTATGCGGTGATCCTGGAGCCGGAGAAGCTGAGTGTTGCGGCTGATCGTGGATGGATCGAGCGCGTCGAAGACCTGATTGGCAAGGGGACAGTGCAGGTGATGTAACGCTCCGGGTTAATTTGGCGTGTGCACGAAAAAAGAGGGGAGATGGACGGTGCCATCTCCCCTTTGCTAGAAGTGCTCTGGGCAGAACTATTTTGCAAGCTTGTCGAGATCGAGATTTAGCTCTAAGACATTGACGCGGGGCTCGCCGAGAATGCCGAACTGGCGATTGAGGGTGTGCTGCTGAATGAGTTGACGGACCAGCTGCTCGCTGAGGCCACGTGCGTGAGCGATGCGCGGCGCCTGGAAATAGGCTGCATCTGGCGTGATGTCGGGGTCGAGACCGGAGCCTGAGGTAGTGACGAGATCAATTGGAACCGGTGTGTCCGGGTTTTCCTTGCTAAGCTTGTCGATGTCGCCCTGGATGCGCTGCACGAGCTTGGCATTGGACTGGGCGAGGTTAGATCCGCCTGACGATGTTGCATCGTAGCCGCTGCCTGCAGCGGAGGGACGCGGGTGGAAATAGCGATCTGACGCGAAGCCCTGCGCCAACAACTCCGAGCCGATGATTTGTCCATTCTTCTCGATGAGGCTGCCTGCGGCCTGATGCGGGAAGAGAATGGATGCGATGCTGGTGACAACGAGCGGGTAGCCGATGCCGAGAAGCAGCGTGGTAACTAGCGTAAAGCGGATTGATGTTCCCCAGAGAGAATGATCATTCGAGGCCGCTTGTGCCATTGCCGTGCTTTCAGCCGAGAGTATCTGAGTCGCGTGCATACTGAATCCTTTCCTATGCCAGGTGCATGGCCACGAGCAGCATGTCGATAGCTTTGATGCCGATGAACGGGATGATTACGCCACCTACGCCATAGAGCAGAAGGTTCTGGCGAAGCAGAGCTTCAGCTGCTTTGGGCTCATACGTGACACCCTTGAGCGCGAGCGGGATGAGCGCGATGATGATGATCGCGTTGAAGATGACCGCGGAGAGAATGGCGGACTGCGGCGTGGCCAGGTGCATGATGTTCAGAGCGTTGAGCACGGGAAAGGCGACGGAGAACATTGCGGGGATGATCGCGAAGTACTTTGCCACATCATTGGCGATGGAGAAAGTGGTTAGCGCGCCGCGGGTCATGAGCAGCTGCTTGCCGATCTCTACGATCTCGATGAGCTTGGTCGGATTGGAGTCGAGGTCGACCATGTTGCCGGCTTCCTTGGCAGCTTGCGTACCGGAGTTCATTGCCACGCCTACGTCAGCCTGTGCAAGCGCAGGAGCGTCGTTGGTGCCGTCGCCGGTCATGGCGACGAGCTTGCCCTTCGACTGCTCGCGCTTGATGAGGTCCATCTTGTCTTTGGGCTTAGCTTCAGCCAGGAAGTCGTCAACGCCAGCCTCGCGTGCGATGACGGCTGCGGTGAGCGGGTTGTCGCCTGTAATCATGATGGTGCGAATGCCCATGGCGCGAAGGCGTGCGAGACGATCTTTGAGACCGCCTTTGACAATGTCTTTCAAGTGAATAGCGCCGAGCGCGGTCGCGTTCTCTGCGACGACGAGAGGCGTTCCACCCGCGCGGGCAATGTCTTCCACGTCATCGCGTACCTTCTTCGGCATGGTGGCACCCTGGTCCTCGAGGAAGCGCGTGATGGCGTCTACGGAGCCTTTGCGGATGCGGATGCCGGTGAGGTTGACTCCGCTCATGCGGGTTTGCGCAGTGAACGGAACGAACTCGGCATGGATGCCGCTGAGGTCACGGCCGCGCAGGTTGTATTGCTCTTTTGCGAGGACGACGATGGAGCGGCCTTCGGGGGTTTCGTCCGACAGTGATGCAAGCTGTGCGGCATCGGCGAGTCGCTCGGAGGTGACGTCTGGCGCGGGGCGGAACTCGGTGGCCTGGCGGTTGCCGAGAGTGATGGTACCGGTCTTGTCGAGCAACAGAGTGTTGACGTCGCCTGCGGCTTCAACAGCGCGGCCGCTCATGGCGAGGACGTTGTACTGAACGAG
>DATMUN010000511.1:0-3156 GCA_035563895.1 Occallatibacter sp.
GCCAGACACACAATCCCCGCCAGCAGCACCCGCCTGTCCCACCGCGCCAGCGCATAGCACGCACCCGCACCCACCTGCGCCGCCAGCCCCAGCACCGTCAGCTGGTCTGAAGTCACCCACCGCGGCGCCCTTCGAGCCATCGCCTCCAGCGCCCGTTTCTCCACCCCAGCCGTCAACGACCGGTTCACCCGGCGAGCCGCTTGAAAATCACCCTCAGCCACAATCACTGCACCCATCGCACTCTCCGTTTTCTGTTTCCTAATCCCTATTCCCTACTCCCTGCTTCACTGCGGCAGCCGTAGCCCGCACCGTAAACTCGAGCGACTCCCGCGGCACGCTCTCCACAAACGGCCCCACCGCCCAGCCCAGCCCCGTCGGAATCGCCCGCGTCAGCGTCACCGACTCCAGCTCCAGATACAACCCTTCGTCCGCCTCCGCCCAGCTCCAATACGTGTTCTGCCGCCAAAGGAAGCCATGCTCCTCGCCCGGCCCCAACGCCCGTTCGCGCGCGCCACCCGGCGAAGAAATCTCCGCCACCCGCGTGCTCCGTGACCAGCACCAGCCACGCCCGGCATCCACCCGCCCAAACTCCACGTCGTAGTCCGTGTCCATCACCACCGTCAGCACGTGCTTCTGCCGCACACGCATCGTCGTCCGCAACTTGTCGCCCTGCGCCGCCGTTACGCGCGCCCGCTCCACCTGCGGTGCATACATCCGCGGATACGCCGCCACATCCCGCAGCACCCTCTCCAGATCCGCCGCCCGCGCTCCCCGCACAAAGGCCCGCGCCCGCCAGTGGTGCAGCATCGCTCCCGGCGGATCGCCCGCAGGCCCCAGCTTCTCCACCACCACCTCGCCCCGCCGTGTGCCCCATTCATCACGCAGCCCCATCGCGCGATGAGTGGGAAATCCCGCCGCCGTCCTGTGCTCCCGCTCCAACCGCTGCTCCACTCCGGCCACATACGTGTCATACTGCCTCGCCGCCGCCGCCGCAGGCTCCCCGGCCAACCGCCCCGCCGTCACCACCAGCAGCCCCACTCCCGCCCACTTCCACCAGCTCCGCATCGCTTCCATACCCCCACATCCTGCCCCTTCGCTCCAGCCAATGCAATCCCGCGCGCCTCACCCCTGCCACAGCAGATCCTCACGGTGCAACCCGCTCATTCCGCATGGCTAGCCGCCAACCCTCACCGCAACAATCTCCCCCGCCCCACCCGCCTCATCCACTACACTGGTTCCCATCCGCGCGTGAGCGACACAGAACCAGCCCGGCTCTACCGCTTCGGCGTCTTCGAGGCCAACCCAGCCACCGGCGAACTCCGCCGCCAGGGCGCCCGCATCCGCATCCACGCCCAGCCCTTCCAGCTCCTCTGCCTCCTCCTCGAGCAGCCCGGCCAGCTCCTCACCCGCGACGACATCGCCCGCGCCCTCTGGCCGTCCGGCACCTACGTCGACTTCGACCACGGCGTCAACTCCACCATCAACCGCCTCCGCGAGGCCCTCGGCGACACCGCCGCTAACCCCCGCTTCGTCGAAACCCTCGCCCGCCGCGGCTACCGCTTCATAGCCCCCGTCGAACGCGTTGCAACCGATCCCGCCCTCGTCTCCCCGCCGGGTGCCCCCGGTCCCTCGCCGTTGGGGACCGGGGAAATCAACCCCCTCAGCCAATCCCAGCCAATTCCACCCTTAGCCACCGCCGCTCCGCGAGCGAACAGCGAGCCGTACGCCGCACGCAGTGCAATGCTCGCCACGCCCGCCGAGCTGCCCTCTACGCCGCGCCCCATCGTCCGCGCCCTCTTCGTCCTTCTCCAGCTCATGTACGCCGCCTTCTACATCGGCGCCCTCGCCAACCTCGCCGAAATCGAGCAGCTTCTTGAGCCCGTTCCCTGGCCCAACGTGGTCGAAGCCGTCCTCATCGCCACCGCCGCCGCGCTTCTCCCCGTCCGCGCCTTCCTGCTCGTGGCCTCTCTCTTCCGCCCGCCCCGCGCCGCCCACAAGCTGCTCCAGCTCTGGCCCTTCCTCGCTCCATTCGATATCCTCTGGGCTCTCGCGCCCTTCCTGCTCCTCCACCACATCAACTTCGGCCTCGCCCTGGCCTTCGTCGCCCTGCTCGTCTATACCCCATTCGCCCAGCGCTCTCTCATCCTCATGGGCGCCGCCGACGAGCCGTCATCCGCTTCGGCCGAATTACCATGACTCCATGACCGCCACCTCGGCATCCCGCAACAGAGACTGGCTCGGGCACAACGTCTTTCGTCCTCTCGCCATCTCTGCTGCCTTCGTGCTCGTGGCCCTGCTCTGGACCTTCCCTCTCCAGTACGTCATCTCATATCCCTTCGTCTTCCTCTTCTTTGGTGCCGTCATCGGCAGCGCCTGGTTCGGCGGCATGGTTGCCGGCACCATGGCCGTCGTCTTCTCCTCGCTGCTTATCGATTACTTCTTTGTCCCTCCCGCTTTCTCTTTCACCATCGCCAAGGAATCGCGCACCTTCGTTGCCGCGTACTTCCTCTGCGCCATCGCCATCACTGTTGTCAGCGCCGCCCGCAAGCGCGCAGAGAACGCCGTCCTCCGCGCCCGCGACGACCTCGAGCTCAAAGTCCGCGAGCGCACCGCGCAGCTCGAGCAGTCCAATCGCGAAATCCGCGAGAGCGAGCATCTGCTCCGCACGCTCACTGAGGCTATCCCTCAGCAAATCTGGCGCGCCGCCGCCTCAGGCCGCATCGAGTACTGCAATCAGCACCTCCGCGACTACCTCGGCATCGCCACCGGCACCCTCAATCCCGACCTGCTCTCCATCCTCCACCCCGACGACGTGCCCATCGCCCGCCCCGTCTGGGAGTCCGCCCTCGCCG
Organism: Occallatibacter sp.; assembly: GCA_035563895.1. Lineage (GTDB taxonomy): Bacteria > Acidobacteriota > Terriglobia > Terriglobales > Acidobacteriaceae > Telmatobacter. Next base: position 2,853 of record DATMUN010000511.1, read on the forward strand.
TCGGCCGCCCCTTCGAGCTCGAAGCCCGCGTCCGCGCCGCCGACGGTGCCCACCGCTGGTTCCTCATCCGCAGCCTCCCGCAGCGCACCGCCGAGGGCGAAATCTCCTGCTGGTACGGCACCCACATCGACATCGAGCAGCAGCGCCGCACCCAGCAGAGCCTCGTCCGCGCGCAAGACGACCTCGCCCGCCTCTCCCGCACCCTCTCCCTCGCCGAGATGGCCGCCTCCATCGCCCACGAACTCAACCAGCCCCTCACCGCCGTCGTCACCCACGCCCACGCCTGCCGCAAGTGGCTCGCCTC
>DATMUN010000512.1:0-6363 GCA_035563895.1 Occallatibacter sp.
GCCCTGGAGGACGATGAAGAGATCGGCGAAGCGGGCGTGCTGCTCGGCTCCGCCGTCGCGGGTGCGGACAAGGAGATGGATGGCGTGCGCGGGGTACTGCTTGAGCACGTCGGAGGCGGCACCGTCTGGATTGAAGTGTGCGAGCTTGCGGAGGTAGGCGGCGCGCTCGAGGAGGATGGGAGAGGCGAGGTGATCGAGTGCGGGCTCGGCGTCGTCGTCGGCCTTGGCGCGCGGCGCGGGGATTTCCTTTTCGCGAGGCAGGAGTTCTTTGAGGATGTTGCGGGAGAGGTCGTCCATGCGGTGCGCTCCTTGAGGGCTTGATGCTGGCCCGATGTTAGGATTCCAGCCCTCAGGGGCTAAAGCCCCCTCGCAATTTTAGCTGGATATGGCACGGCTGAAGCCGTGCCCCTTCAAAACAGTGCGCGGCAAGAGAGGCTCTGGAACTCGCGTTGTGTTGGTCAAGCAAGACTGTGGTCATTCGAAGCGTGACACGGTCTTCGTGCGCGTGTGGCTAGAGTGCTGCGAGTGTGCGGGCGCGCTGGAAGATGGCCAGGAACATGGGGCGGGTGAGGCGGCCGGTGTTGGTGTTCTGCAGCGAGGGGTGGAAGCTTGCGAGAACGCGGAGGCCGTTGGGGAGCGTGTACTCGGCGGCGTGAGCGAAAGTGTACGCGGAGCGCGAGGCGATGTGGCCGGAGCGCTGGGCCCAGCTGAGCAGGCCGTCGAAGGCGATGCGGCCAAGGCAGACGGCGACGCGGAGGTTGGTGAGAAGAGCCAGCTCCTGATCGAACCACGGGGCGCAGTTGCGGAGTTCCTCCGTGGTGGGCTTGTTGCCGGGAGGCGCGCAGCGGGCCATGGAGTTGATCCAGAGATCGTGGAGCTGCATGCCGTCGTTGCGCGAGATGGCGTTGGGCTGCGAGGCGAAGCCTGCTTCAAACAGAACGGGGTAGAGGAAGTCGCCGGAGCCGTCGCCGGTGAAGGGGCGGCCGGTGCGGTTGGAGCCATGCGCGCCGGGCGCGAGGCCGACGATGAGGACGCGCGCGGCGGGGTCGCCGAAGGAGGGGACGGGCTTGCCCCAGTACTGCTGATCGGCGTAGGCGCGGCGGCGGACGCGGGCGACCTCAGTGCAATGCGCGCGGAGGCGCGGGCAGAGCTCGCAGGCGATGAGGCGGCGGTTGAATGCGTCGAGCGTGCGCGGCGGGGAAGGCATGAGGCGATTGTACGGGTGCAAGGTGCGCTGTGATGTGGTATCGTTTCCAGCACAGTCGACATTTTGCGCAAGTTGCGTGCCGGCATGTTGAACGCGAAGTCCTTTCAGGAGCTTCGATAGAGATGAAGCCGGGTAGGTGGGCAGTGCTATGCCCAAGCGCAGCTGTGTTGGCGCTTGGTGTGTTGGCGGTTCGTTCGACGAGTGTGGGGGCGGTGCAGATACGCCCTTCCGCTGAGATCGCCATCGATTATCCGCAACAGAGTTCGATCTTTCCGCCGGAGATGACGCCGCCGCTGTTTGAGTGGCACGATGCGAGCACGGCTGCGGTGTGGCGCGTGCGTATTGCATTTGCAGACGGCGCGCGTGCGGTGGAAGAGCAGGCAGCGGGCGAGCCGCCGCGCGTGGGCGAGATCGATCCGCGATGCATTGGGCCAACAAACGAGATTCCGACGCTGACGCCAGAGCAGAAGGCTGCGCATACATGGCGGCCGAGCGCGGCGACGTGGGCTGCGGTGCGGCAGCATGCGGTGGAGCGGCCTGCGCAGGTGACGATTGCGGGTTATGCGGACGGAAGCGAGATTTCGAGCGCGACGATGCAGTTGAGCGTCTCGCGCGATGCTGTGGGCGCGCCGATCTTTTATCGCGATGTACCGCTGATGCCTGCGGCGACGCAGAGGGGGATTGTGCAGCCGCTGGCGCAGTCGTCTCTGCCGCTGATTCAGTGGCGGCTGCGCGACATAAGCAAGGCGGAGAGCCGCGTGGTGATGACAGGGCTGCACACGTGCGGCAACTGCCACTCGTTCTCAGCGAACGGCAAGACGATGGGCATCGACGTGGATGGGCCAGGCAACGACAAGGGGCTGTATGCGCTGGTGCCGGTGCAGAAGCAGATGCGCATCGAGACGAAGGACGTGATTGCGTGGAACGCGGACCGGAGCGTGGGCAACGCGCGTGTGGGTTTCATGTCGCAGGTGTCGCCGGATGGACGCTACGTACTCTCGACCTTTGCAGGCGCGGACCAGAGCATTCCGAGCTCGTACTTCGTGATCAACTTCAAGGACTATCGATTCCTGCAGGTGTTCTATCCGACGAGAGGCATTCTTGCGTTTTATGACCGCACGACGGGACGACGGCAGCCGCTGCCTGGTGCGGATGATCCGGGGTATGTGCAGACGGACGGCGTGTGGAGCCCGGATGGAAAGTGGATTGTGTTTGTGCGGGCGGAGGCGCAGGATCCTGATCCGCCGGGGCACGTGATGCCGGAGGCGGCGAATGATCCGAACGAGATTCAGATTCGCTACAGCCTGTATCGCGTGCCTTTCAACGGCGGGCGTGGCGGCAAGGCTGAACCGATTGCAGGCGCGGCGGACAACGGGATGAGCAACAATTTCCCAAAGATCTCGCCGGATGGAAAGTGGGTTGTGTTTGTGCGCTGCCGCAACGGGCAGCTGATGCGGCCGGATAGCGAACTGTACATTGTGCCGCTTGCGGGCGGGCGTGCACGACGGATGCGCTGCAACACGTCGCGGATGAACTCGTGGCACAGCTTCTCTCCGAACGGGCGATGGCTGGTGTTCTCGTCGAAGAGTCTCTCGCCGTATACGCAGATGTTTCTGACGCACATTGATGCGAAGGGGAACGACTCACCGCCGATTTTGATTGAGAATGCAACGGCGGCAAACCGCGCGGTGAATATTCCGGAGTTTGTGAATGTTGCCGGCGATGGTATCGAGCGCATCGATGTGCCGGCGGCAGACCTTTATCGCGTGATTGATGAGGCGATGGAGTTGCAGAAGAAGGGCGATGGCGCGGGTGCGCTGGCGAAGTGGAAGCAGGCGCTGGCGCTGGATCCGAACGATGCGCGCGCGAACAACGGGTTGGGTATTGCGCTGGGGCTCGCCGGCCGAGGGGAAGAGGCGCAGGCAGCGTTTGAAAAGGCGGTGGCTGCGGACCACGAGTCATTTGAGGCGTGGTACAACCTGGGGGTGTTGGCGATGCACATGGGGCGGTACGAGGTGGCGGCGGAGGCGTGGCGTAACACGGTGCGGCTGCGGCCGCAGTTTACGCATGGGCGCGAGAATCTGCAGAAGGCACTGGAGAATGCGGGTGCGGTTGCGCATTGATATGCGCGGGCGTGCTGCTCAGCGCAGGTCGCGCTCGAGCAGTATGCCGGTTGCGTTGAGGACTTCGACTTCTAGAGAGAGCGAACCGTCGGCGTGGGTGGCACAGCTGAGGCATGGGTCGAAGCAGCGGATGAGGCCTTCCATGCGGTTGAGCATGCCTTCGGTGGGTTCGTGGCCGGAGATGTAGTGATCGGCGACCTAGCGCACTCGATGTTTGTACGGGGACTACAGCATTACGGAGACGCAGTGCTAGTGAGCGGGGGCGAGTTCGCAGACGACGGCGGGTTCGTCGAGAGCGGGGTCGTCGATGCGAATACGGCTTTCGATGGCCTTGTAGTTGGCGATCTTGTGGGTGATGAGGGCGTGGGCGCGCTGGAGCTCGTCAATCTGCGCGGCGATGGCGGCCTGATGGTCTTCGAGGATCTTGCGGCGCTCCTCGGATGTGGCGTCGCCCAGCTCGCGCAGCTCGGCGTAGCGCTGCAGCTCGCGGATGGGCATGTTGGTGGCGCGCATGCAATGCAGGAAGTTAAGCCAGGCGGCATCTGCCTCAGAGTAGCGCCGATGGCCGTTGCGGGCACGGCCGACGGGCTGGATGAGCCCCACACGCTCGTAGTAGCGGAGGGTGTGGGCGGTCATGCCGCAGTTCTCTGCCATGGTGCGAATGGTATAGCCCGAAGTCTGCATGATTTCAACGTACATCTTGGAGCGCGCTCAAAGTCAAGGATGGTGAGTGCACACGGCACGGTGCAGACGGTATGATCGCGAAGGAAAGAAAGGGGATCGGGATGGAAGACGAAGCGCGGGCGAAGTATGAGGCGATGTTGAAGGTGGCGCTGACGGAGGCCAGATACGGGCTGGCCGAGGGCGGGATTCCGATTGGTGCGGCGATCTTTACGCGCTCGGGCGAGCTGGTGAGCAGCGGCCACAACCGCCGCGTGCAGCAGAGCGACCCGAGTATCCACGGAGAGACGGACGCGTTTCGGCGCGCGGGGCGGCAGAAGAGCTATCGCGACCTGGTGATGGTGACGACGCTGGCGCCGTGCTGGTATTGCAGCGGGCTGGTTCGGCAGTTTCGCATTGGCACGGTGGTGGTGGGCGAGAGCCGGACGTTCCAGGGTGGCGTGGAGTGGCTTAAGGAGAACGGTGTTGAGGTGATCGACCTGGATAGCGAGGCGTGCCGCGAACTACTGGAGGGTTACATTGCGGCGCATCCGGAGGTTTGGAATGAGGATATTGGGGAGGAGTGATTTAGGGCGGTATCGCCGATTGAATCGAGTATCGATAAATAGAAGCCGACTTAGCGGTAGCGATACGTATAGATCGATGACAAATCGCCGATGTGTTCGCCGAAAACATCGGCGATCTGAATTTCGTGCGAGCGTCCTAAGTTTGGGTTATACGCGCTGCGCCGCGTTACTGCGCGAAGTTGAGGGCGTAGGTGCTGGTGAGATCGATGGGGCCGTGGAGGATGCCTAGCTGCTTGAGCTGGTCGTAGCTGGTTTGCCAGCGGGCGGCGGTCATGCGGCCGGTTTGTGCGGGGTCGGTGCCGGTGATGAAATTGCCGTCGCGCAGGGCTTGCGCGGTGTAGGCCTCCTGCTGCGGGTTGAGCGCGGGATTGAGCTTGAGCAGGTAGGCGTTGGTGGCGACGGGATCTTTGAGATAGGCCTGCCAGCCGCGGATGCTGGCGCGGACGAAGCGTGCGACAACGTCAGGGTGCTGCGCGGCGAAGTCGCGCGTGGTGAATTGCACGCGGTAGGGATCGTAGCCGGACGAGCTGATGAGGATGGTGCGGATGTCCGCCCCGGCCTGGCGCGCGAAGAAGGGCTCGCTGGTGATGAAGATCTGCTGGATGTAGTTGGGGTCGGCGAGGAAGTTGGCGATGGAGAGCGTGGATGGGATCTGGCGTACCTGGTGCAGGTTGTAGCGCGCGGTGACGAACTTGAGCCAGGTGGCTCCGGTTTGCGCGGCGATGGTGCGGCCTTCGAGGTCTTTGAAGTCGCGGACCGGTGAGGCGGCGTGGAGCAGGATGGCTTGCGGGTCGTGTTGCATGGTGGCGCCGACGGCGACGAGAGGCAGGCCATTGGAATCCCACTCGAGGATCTGATCGCTGGAGCCGAGGCCGATGTCGGCCTTGCCGCTGGCGATGATCTGCGCGGCGCTGCCGTACTGTGGCAGAGGCATGAGCGTGACGTCGAGGCCTTCAGCTTTGTAGAAGCCCTGCAACTGCGCGGTGTAGAAGCCGCCGTGCTCGGGCTGCGGATACCAGTCGAGCTGGAGACTGACGGGTGTGAGGCCGTTGGCGGGCTGATGCGAGCGGCAGCCGGAGAGGGCGATGGTGGCTGCGAGGAGAGCGACGGCAGCAATGCGAATGAATTTCACGCTGGACCTCTGGGGATGATGACCGGTGGGATGAGTTGAACGTATCACGCGCGCGCCTTTCGTTGTGTGCCGATGCGCGCGGCTAGGGCGAGCAGGGATTCGTCGGAGTTGCGTGCGGCGGCGAGTTGCATGCCTGCGGCTGCGGCGGGGACGGTGACGACGGGGACGCCGGCGAGGCTGAAGGGTGTTGTGTAGCGAAGGACGCGGGCGCGAGTTTGGCTCTGGTCTGCACCAGCGACGAAGCGCGTGACGGGTGTGGCGGGAAGGACGAGCAGCTCGTGCTCGGCGAGCAGCGCATCGACGGAGGCGCGGAAGGCGGCGTGATGCGCGCGGAGTACGGTGATCTCGTCGTCTGTGAGGCGCGTGCCCCACGAGAGCCGTTCGCGGATGGAGGGATCGAACTGGTCGTGATGACCCGCGTGGATGCGTGCGGCTTCCCATGCCTGGATGGGTGCGAAGAGATCGAAGGAGCCGGTCCAGTCTGAGGCGTCGAACGTGGCACGACGGAGGCCGATGGATTCGAGCTCGCGTGCGAAGCTTTCGAGCGCTGCGACGATGGCGGGATCGCAGTCGTGGAGGAACGCGCTGCTGATGACGGCAAAGCGTGTGATGGGCGCGGGTGGTGCGGCGTCGGTGGGTGCGAAGGGCGCGGCG
>DATMUN010000513.1:0-11131 GCA_035563895.1 Occallatibacter sp.
CATTGTGCTGAGGCGTTCGCGTGCTGCGGCCAACCGTCCACGTGGATCGTGGCGCAGCACATCTACACCAAGCTCGGTCACGTGCTGGCGCCTGCTTTGAATCTGTCCGACAATCTCGCTTTCGAGCCGCAGCCGTGCGTCGTCCAGGCGCTGACCTTGACGCTCCAGCATTGCCGTCATGCGCCACTCGGCGCGCTCCGCGTGCAGGCTGTCGACGCGTTGCCGCGCTTGCAGGAGCCGGTATCGCATGGCGCGTTCAAGGCGCAGGTCATCTTGCACGAGGCGCTCGGCGACGCGATGCTGTGCCTCGGTGATTAATTCTGCTGCGGCGGAAGGTGTGGGGGCGCGCAGGTCTGCGACGAAGTCTGCAATGGTGAAGTCGGTCTCATGCCCTATTGCGGAGACGACGGGAAGCTCAGAGGCGGCGATGGCGCGTGCGACGCGCTCACTGTTGAATGCGGCCAGATCCTCGAGCGATCCGCCGCCGCGTGCCAACACGATGACATCGACGAGCCGTGCCTGATTCAACGTGGCCAGCGCGGCCTCGATTTCGGCTGGGGCAGATTCACCCTGCACGGAGACGGAATAGAGCAGAACATTCAAGCCGGAGTGACGCCGCTGGACGATGTTGAGAAAGTCGCGAATGACCGCGCCGGTCGGCGAGGTGACGATGCCGACCGTTCGCGGAAAGGCTGGCAGCGCACGCTTGCGTTCGGCATCGAAGAGGCCCTCGGCTTTCAGGCTGTCGCGGAGCTGCTCGAAGGCGAGCTGGAGTGAACCGGCACCGACGGGCTCCATCGTCTCAGCCACGAGCTGGAGTTGTCCGCGTTGCGCATAGATACTTGCGCGCCCACGCACCAGCACATGCTGGCCATCTGCGGGACGAAATCGGAGGAGTGTTGCCTGACGGCGGAAGAGCACGACAGGCAGCTGCGCGTCAGCGTCTTTCAGAGTGAAGTAGACATGGCCCGAGGGAGCGGGGCGGAAGTTCGAAATCTCACCTTCGACCCACACGTCGATATATCGCTGTTCAAGAAGAGCGCGGACTTCCTCCACGAGCTCGCTCACGGGCCAAATGCGGCGGGCTGACGCCACTTCAAACAACAAATCGAGCTGATGCGCGGAGGAATCGTGCATGAGTACCTGACTCGAGTCTACGGCAAAACCAGAGAAGGTGTGACGTGTTCAATTCTGTGTAAGGTCACCGCTCCCTGGGGGTCGCGTCGACTTGACTGCTGTGGCTTCGGTATACAGCATCTCTGGTTTTGCTATAGCTGGCAGGGGCTACCTGCTTCTACACTTTGTTGGCGATCATTGCGCGCAAGGCTGCGGCGATCTCCGCAACCTTCGCGGACTGGTCGGCGTCGATCGGCAGACCGTCGGAAAAGACGGGCTCAGCCGTTCGCGCCAGCACTGTTCCCTCGTTCAGCCCGAAGGTGCCTAATGTGCCGGCGAGAGTGTGTGCGGCGATTGCTGCAGCCTGACAATGCTCCTCGGTGAGCGTGCCTGCTGCAAGTGCAACGGATGCTGCCTCAAGCACTTCAACGCGTTCATCGACCTGCGGGCGGAACTGGGTCCACATCCGCTGCATCGCCGCCGCCATTGCCGCAGAGTCGGACATCCGCGTCGTCAGCTCCATCCCAGCGCTGCTGAGATTTGATCGGAAAGCGTCATGGGATCGAAGGGCTTTACCAGCACGGCTTCGATGCCGAGGTCGGCGAAGCGGCGCCGGTCAGTTGCCTGCACCTTGGCGGTTAGAAACAGGACCGGGATATTGGCCGTGACGGGATTCTTGCGGAGTTCACGAAATGTTGTCGGCCCATCCATTCCGGGCATCATCACGTCCAGCAGGATCGCGTCCGGCTTGTACATTGCGGCACGAGCCAGACCCTGAGCCCCGGAGTTGGCCACCATTACTTCCCACCCGGCCACAGTCTCAAGGCTCATCGCGGCTACTTCGCGAATATCGTCCTCGTCGTCGATGATCAAAATGCGGTGCGCCATACCCGATTCCCCGTACTGTCTATCCAGAATAGAATCGACTCGCCGCTACTACGGCACCGTTTACTCGCAAGAGTGCTCAAAAGAGAATCGCAGAAGTTACCCTCCGATTATTTTTCACAGCCCTCGCAGTGTCGATGAACCGGAAAGTTCTTCATCTGCTTCCATCGGATGGGAGCCGCGGAGAAGGGTGAGCAACATCAGCTCCAGTTGTGCCGGCTGCACGTGCGCACGTTGCAGCAGTGTTGCCGGATCGAGGCTCTGCCGTACCGAACCGTAGCTCGTGAGCATCCTGCCGGAGTACGCGATGACAACCGTGCGGAAGAGCATCTCCTGCTCGCGCATCCAGCTTACAAGGCCAAAGCCATCGGCCTCTTCCTGGTCGAGATTCAGAACAACGATGTGGGGCTGGAAGATGAGGCACTCGTTCCTGGCCTGTTCCTGGCCATTGGCCAGCTTTACGACGGACATGTCACTCAGGAAGGCTTCACCCACAAACTGCGCTTTGTCTTTGTCGCGCTCGACGATCAAGATGCGCGCCATCTCTCCGGGGCCGCCGAGGATGCGAACGAGCTCTGCGATGCCACCGATCGCGGTGGTGGCGTCGGTTGCACCGCGCAACGCGGGCACTCCGCCTTGCTGCGTGTCCATGCTGAGCACCAGCAGAGGTGTGTGGGATTCGGGACTGGCGCGGCGCAACTGCGGCAACAGCTCCCACCCCTGCCTGCCTTCCGGCCCGGCATCGATCACGATGGCTTCCACGCCGTCGTGGGCGGCGAGCAGGGTCTGCTCCACGGCAGCGGTCTCCACGATGCGATAGCCGTGGTCTGCCAGTTGCGCTCCAAGCAGCGGCCCTGAGGCACCGTTGTCGCTGGCAAGCAGGACGACACCGCCGGAGACTTCAGCGCCGGGAGTTGTCTTTGGCCTGGCCGATGCGGCGGCGGGATGATACGGCAGGAAGACGCGGAAGGTGGATCCGCGAACCGGATTGCGCTCGGCCCAGATGCGTCCGTTGTGCTGCGAAACGATGGCGCGGCAGATGGCGAGGCCCAGACCGCTGCCGCCCTTCTGGCGCGAGTCGGAGGCATCGACCTGTTGGAAGCGCCCGAAGATCGCTTCGAGTTTGTCGGCGGGAATTCCGCGACCTTGATCGATGACCGAGAGCGTGACGCCGCTGGAGCCGGGACGCAGCATGATCGAGACGGCCGAGTTTGGCGGCGAGAACTTCACCGCATTCGATAGCAGATTCGTGAGTACCTGCAGCAGGCGGTCCGAGTCGGCCGTGATCTCGACCTGTGTCTTGTCGTGGATGAGCATGACTCCGGCTGACTCGGCCATGAGCTGCATGCCGTCCATCGACTGACGCACGAGTTCCGACATCTGCACGGGCCTGAAGACCAGCGGCTCACGGCCGCTCTGTGCGCGCTCGAGGTCGAGAATGTCGTTGATGAGCCGCACCAGGCGGTCAGAGTTGCTGAGTGCGATGCGCAGCAGGTTGCTGGCTTTTTCAGTTATTTCGCCGAGGATGCCGGAGGATAGCAGGCCGAGTGCGCCGCGGATGGACGTGAGCGGGGTGCGCAGTTCGTGGCTCACGGTCGACACGAACTCGTCCTTGAGGCGGTCGAGCGCATAACGCTGCGTGATGTCGCGGAAGCTCAGGACCGAGCCGGAGTACCTGCCCTGATCGAGGATCGGGTTCAGGAAGTACTCGGCGGGGAAGCTCATGCCGTTGGCGCGGAAGATGGTGTCTTCGCCGGTGGACGGAACGCGGCTCATGGCGGAGCGCTTCAGCTCGCAGTCGTCGCCGCAGCGCTTGCCTTGAGGAGCTGCACCGTGCAGCAGGTCATGAATCGGTCTGCCGATAAGGCTCGAGGCCGGCGCGCCGAGCAAGCGTACGGCTGCGGGATTGGCGAAGCGCACGAGGCCGTTGTGGTCCACACCGCAGATTCCGTCTGCGACGGAGTGGAGGAGAATCTTCTGCTCACGGCTCAGGTCTTCTGCACGCTCGCGCTCGCGTGTCCGGGCCAGCATCTGACCGAGCGACGCGGCTACGGTTTCCATTGCGGCACGCATCTCACGGTCTTCGCGGAGTTTGACGTGGCAATAGAACTCGAGGATCGCCAGCACCTGATTGCCTACCTGCACAGGCACGGCCCAACCTGACGCCATACGGTGCCGCAGGGCCAGCTTTGCTCGCGCGTCGTTGGGGTTTTTTGCGAGATCGGAAACCCAGACGAGCCGCCCCTCAGACAGGGCCTGACCGGGCAGGTTTCCACTGAGGCGCAACGCGGCGCCCATGCTCTCCTGGATCAGGGACTCGGCCTGCTTGCCGGGGATGCCCCATGCGGTTGAAAACTCCAACCGATTGTCATCGCGGTTGATATCCCACTTGATGGCGACATCCCAGCCCTGCGAGACGCAGAGCGCCTCAAGCACGCGCTTGGCTGCCATGTCGGAGGAGACATTTTCGCCGACGATCTGCGTGACCAGCAGTTGCAGCGTCAGCCTGTGCTCGCGCTGCTTCTGCTGTGTGATATCGCGGATCATGCACTGCAGCGCCATCGTCTTGCCCGCGCGGCGCCGCTGGTGCAGGCTCACCTCCAGCTCCTGCAGGTGGCCATCCGCGGTCTCGTTTTGCAGGACTGCCCGATCGATGGCTTCGCCTTCGAGCGCCCGGCGCATCAGCGCGGCTGCATCGGCGCGCGTGTCCGCGTTGAAGGACTGCTCGAAGAACTCAGCTTCCGGCTGCGACAGATCGCCGGCAAATGTCCGCTTCCACGCTGGATTGACATAGAGGAAACGGCCGGTGAGGTCGAGCGTGGCGATCATCTCGGTCGAGTTCTCAAAAACGTCGCGATAGCGCTCGCGTGTCTCCAGCTTCCACTGGTCTTTGCGAACAACCGTCGTGAGGTCCAGGGCAACGGCGGCGAGACCGGTCAGCTCGCCCTCTCTGTTGCGCAGTGCGGAGACATGCAGCCTCACGGGAAACTCGGTTCCGTCTTTGCGGCGCAACTTCGTCTCAAAGCTGGGAACCTGGCTGGGAGGCATGGAACGCAGCATCTCGGCGTAGGTTTCAAGACGGCTTTCCGGCGTTTCGGCGGGCGGCCCGTCAATCCCGCTCAGGCGCTGCATCTCCGAGACAAGGCGCACGCCTTCGCCGGGCATGAGCAGGTCGAAGGCCTTCTTCTGCTCCGTCAACTCCGCCGCACGGTAGCCGAGGGCGCGCTCTGCGGTGGGGTTGACGTAGGTCAAGCCACCGTCCAGATCGATGGCAATCACCACGGGCCCGGCCGAGTCGAGCAGGTCCTTCAACGGATCGCCGGAGTAGCGGCTGGCGGCCTCACGTTCTGCGGCGTGGTCGGCCAGCAGGCGCATGGCCACGGCGGCCACAAGCGTAGTGGCGGTCATCAGCAGCAGCCAGTCAAATTTGGGGCCGGCTTCAAGGCGGGCGGTGATAGCCCCGGCTGCCATGGCGAGCGACAGCACGGCGAGCGCAGACCAGATTGAGGCCGGGGATTGCCTCTTCTCTTCCTGCTCCTGAAATTGTCGGGCTCCGCTCGTATCCATTCGTGCGTCCGCTCCACCGCACCGCGTACATAAAAGAGGCTGCCTGGGGCCGTGTGTTCTGAGGCCGTGTACTGCGCTCGGCTAACCGTCCACCTTACAACAGATTATCCCCTATCTTACTCAATAATCGCCGCCTAGAAACCACAAGACCACCAGCATCGTTACGCCGGTGACGTTCTCCGCAGCCGGCGGTTCCGCGGAGTAACGCACGTATACTGGCTTCATGTTGTGCCGTTGCGATTTGAAGCTGCTCGCCGTGCTGGTTTTTACCTTACTGATTGCTCATCCGACGCGTGGCTATGCGTGGGGAAACGAAGGACATACGCTCATCAACCGGCTTGCTGCGCAGCATCTTCCAGCGGACGCACCAGCGTTTCTGCGCTCTGAAGCAGCCGTGCACGAGATTGAGTACCTTGGACCGGAGCCGGACCGCTGGCGCTCGCCCGCCGAGCCTGAACTGGTGGCGGCACAGGCGCCGGAGCACTTCATCGACCTTGAACTGGCTGACGCCCTTGGTCCTTTGCCCCGGCTTCGCCTGGACTTTGAGGCGCGCGCTTTTGCTGCCGGCCAGCGGCCGGAGAAGGTCGGCCTGCAGCCGTGGCAGACGCTTGAGGTGTGGGAACGGCTGAAGGCTGCGCTGCGCGAATATCGCCGCCTCTCCACCGCAGGCAAGGACAGCACAGGCACGGAGCAGGCTGCGATCTTCTACGCAGGCTGGCTGGGCCATTACGTGGCTGACGGCGCACAGCCACTGCACACATCCATTCAGTACAACGGCTGGGTTGGCGCGAACCCGAATGACTACACCACGGAGCACAAGATTCACTGGCAGTTCGAGGGCCCATTTGTCGGTGCGAATCTCGGCGTGCTCGCGCCCGCGGCGGAGCAGAAGATGACGGCGGTACACGCCATCGACGGCGATGTATTCGAGGCGTACCTGGCCTATCTTCGCTCGAGCGCCACGCATGTGGAAGAGGTCTACAAGCTGGAGAAGGCTGGTGGATTTGTGGCTGCGGGCTCGGCCGACTCGCGCGAGTTCACTGCGATGCGACTGGCAGCCGGGGCCTCCATGCTGCGCGATCTGATCTACTCCGCATGGCTCGAAAGCGCGCGCCCGGTGGCTGATCCCTACGCCGCGAAGTAGACCGCGAGTGCTTTCAAGTCCGCACGCAGGTTGGGCGGACTCCGCACTCGTCGTGTGCGGTTTGAATCTCAAGATCGATGCTCGCGATCTCGTGCCCGAGCTCCTGCGGGTTGAGCACCGTGCATTGGCAGAGCTCAGTGAAGCGAAGATGGCCGCTCGATGACAGCTCCACGCCTGCGGCGACCAGCACGCTGTAGACATCCACACATAGCCTGCGCTCAAACTCGAACAGCATGGTCACTGTGCCCGTGTCGCTCGATCCACGGCTCAGCACCCAGCCTCCACAGCCAAGGATCGCTCCCGTGAGGGTCTGCACCAGCCGCGACGGTTCCTCCCAGGAGAAGCCCTGCAGTTGCACAGCCCAGGGAATAGGGCCGCTATCGAGAACATCTTTCGTCAGGATCGTCCGCGGCATGTCAGCGTTATCGGTTGTTTGTGAAACGGGTTCATTCCTGTGCCGGAGTTAAACGTATCTGGCCGTGTTTGGAACAGATTTCTGCCGCAAGCGGTTACCCGAGGTCTCTGCACGCGAGGTTCCAAATAGCCGAACGTGCGCCAGCACGCGCCGGTTGGTGTAGCGTGAAAAGCAGCATGATCGTCGGCACGGGAATCGACATTACAGAAATCTCACGCATTCAGAACTCGCTGGACCGCTTCGGCCAACGCTTTCTCGATCGCATTTATACACCCGCGGAGCAGGCATACTGCCTGCGCAAACGCAAAGCCGCAGAGAGCCTGGCGGCGCGATTCGCGGCGAAGGAGGCGGGGGCCAAAGCTCTGGGCACAGGCATTAGCCACGGGGTGAACTGGCTTGAGATTGAGGTGGTTCGCGAACCGAGCGGCAGGCCTACGCTCCGGTTTCATGGGCGGGCGGCGCAGTTTGCCGAGAGGCTCGGCGCTACGCACGCTTCTCTTTCGCTCACACACACCGGCGAACTGGCCATGGCCAGCGTCATCCTCGAGGATGTGCGCCCGTCTGCTATCCTCAAGGCGTAGAGGCAGCTGCCCACCAGCCCACTTCGCTCAGAGGAAATCGTGCCGAGCCGCAAAGAGATTCAATGGTCCGAGTTGAAGGTTGGCGCCTTGGTCCTGGCGGCCATGGCAGTTCTTGTTGGCCTCATCTTTCTCATGTCCGGCTCCACGGGCGGGATCTTTGCCCGCAAGCTGGTTCTGCGCACGTACTTCAACAACGCCTCTGGCCTTAAGAATGGCGCGCCGGTCACTCTGGAAGGCGTCACGATCGGCAACGTGATTCGCATCCGGGTGGTGCCGGAGCGGAATCCAAGCCCCGTCGAAGTCACAATGAAGATCGGCGCGAACTATCTGCCGTTCCTCCACACCGACTCTACGACGATGATTGCGCAGGCAGGCGTGCTTGGAGACAGCTACGTCGATATCACCTCTGCGTCGGCGCACGGACCGGAACCGCCGAACAACACCGAACTACGCGCGACCGGCTCGCCTTCGATCAGCGACGTGATCCGCTCGAGCCAGGCTTCGATTGACGAGGTCGGGTTGCTGGTACGCAAGCTGTCTGTGCTGGCCGATTCGCTTAACTCGACTAATGGAACGGTCGGCACGCTGATTAACGATCGCCAGTTCACCGCAAAGGTGAATCGCATTGTCGAAGACCTCTCGAAGATCACCGCTGCCATCTCGAATGGGCAGGGCTCGCTGGGCAAGTTTGTGAACGACGACTCGCTTTACACCAAGGCCAACGCCGCCGTAGACAACGTGAACAAGCTCACGGCCTCGCTGGAGCAAGGCCAGGGCACGGCAGGCAAGCTGCTGAAGGATGACACTCTCTATAACAACCTGAACGCCACCGCCGCCAACGCCAACAAGCTGCTCGCCGATATCAATGACGGCAAGGGCGCGCTGGGCAAGGCCGCCAAGGACCCTGAGTTTGCGCGGAAGCTCGACGACGCGGTTTCGCAGCTCGACGTGATCCTGAAGGGCATCAACGAAGGCAAGGGCACACTGGGCCAGCTGGCGCAGAATCGCGCGCTCTACGACAATGCCAACGGCACGCTGGCGCAGTCGCAGGAGTTGCTGAAGGCGATTCGCGAGAATCCGAAGAAGTACTTCGTGATTCATCTGAAGCTGTTCTAGTGAGAGACACCGCGTAATGCACGGTGAAACTCCAAGTAGCCTTTGAGTCGCACTACGTGGAAGTAGTCGCTGGCGATTAGCCAGAACAGCACTGCTCCGCCCCACACAATGTGCATGGCATCCGGCCCGAGCTGATCGCTGAAGGGCAGCGGCGCGGCGGAGAGCACCATCGCCAGCACCACGAGCGCCAACTTCACGATTCCCATCACCAGGTTCGTTTCAACTAGCTTGCCGGTTAGTGTTTTGCCTAACTTAAAGCCTTCGGTCAAGGCCGAAAGCGCACTGCGATTCTCTGCCATGAGCAGCACAGGGGCGACGGCCAGCGGCCAGCTTACCAGCGCCCACAGTGTGAAGAATCCGAGCGAGAGTACGATTGTGCCCATTGCGAAGCCGATCAGGTCTGGCTCGCCTGTAACTGCAATGTGCCGCGCGGCGCCGTAGCGCATTGCTGCCCACCAGCTGCCTGCCACCGCGCACCAGAGTGCCAGCCACGCAGCCTGCAGTGCAATGAATGACAGCGGCCGGAAGCGGGTGCCAGGCTCCATCTGCCGAAGAACCAACGCGCGCCCGATACCCGAAGCGACGCACCACGCAACAAATGCCGAGGGCAGGAGCCATGCGAGCACAGCGACTGCATGCGGCTCATAGCGTGCCCACGCTGAGGCAATCTGGGCTGCGGCTACCCAGGGGTTTCGCGTGTCCAGATCCGCGAGGCCGGTGGAGCTTGGCGGCAGAGCTTGGACGATAGATTGTGCCTGCGAGTAAGCAATGGCGAGCAGCGGGATGCCGACGGCCCAGCGCCATGCTATCTCAAGAAAAACAAGGGTGGGCCTTTGAAAGACCCACCCCATCTGATCGACCAGCGTCTGCGTGCCACGCACCGGCTGCGCCATTCGCCCTCGCTACTTCGCAACCAGGTTGACGAGCTTGCGCGGAACGACGATGACCTTCACCACCGTCTTGCCGGCGATGCGCGCCTGCACCTTCTCGTCTGCCAGCGCAGTTGCCTCAATGGTCTTCGCGTCTGCCTCTGCATCTACTCGGACCACATTGATCAGCTTGCCATTGACCTGCACCGGAATCTCGATCTCGTCCTCTTTCGCGAGCTCGGGATTGCTGGCGGGCCAGGGCGCACGGAGTACGTTGCCCTCTTCCCCGAGCGCCTCCCACATCTCTGCCGCGAGAAACGGCGCGAAAGGTGCGATGAGCAGCACGAGATTCTTCAACACCTCGTACAGCACGGGCGCCGGAACTGAGCCTGATACCAACTCCGCATCGACAGCCTGCGCCTCGTTCACCAGTTCCATGATGGCGGCGACGCAGGTGTTGAAGTGCCAGCGGCCCTCGAAGTCGTGCGTGATCTTGGCGATGGTCTGGTGCAGCTTGCGCTGCAGCTTCTGCGCGGTTGCATTGCCTTGCGCCGCTGGCTCTGCGCCTCGGCCAGCTCGGGCTGCGTCTGCGTGCTTGGTCACCAGGCGCCACACACGACCCAAGAAGCGGCTCACGCCTGCGACGCCGTCCTCCTGCCAGTCGAGGTCGCGATCCGGCGGCGCGGCGAACAGCGCGTACATGCGCGTCGCGTCTGCTCCGTAGCGGGCTACCATGTCGTCGGGCGATACAACGTTGCCCTTCGACTTGGACATCTTCGCGCCGTCTTTGATGACCATGCCCTGCGTGAACAGGCGCTCCGCGGGCTCGTCGTTGACGATCAGGCCCAGGTCGCGCATCACCTTGGTCCAGAAGCGCGAATAGATCAGGTGCAGGATCGCGTGCTCCACGCCGCCGATGTACTGGTCGATCGGGAACCAGTACTGCGCGCGCTTCGGGTCGAATGGCCCAGCAGAGTTCTGTGCGTCGGTGTAGCGATAGAAGTACCAGCTCGAGTCGACGAAAGTGTCCATCGTGTCGGTCTCGCGCCGCGCGGGGCCGCCACATTTGGGGCAGGTCGCGTTCACGAACTCCGGCACACGACTGAGCGGCGAGCCGCCCTGCTGCGTGATTTCGATCTTCTCCGGCAGAAGCACCGGCAGTTGATCTTCCGGCACCGGCACGATGCCGTCCTGCTCGCAGTGAATCATGGGGATGGGCGTGCCCCAGTAGCGTTGACGACTCACGCCCCAGTCCTTGAGGCGGAACGTGATTTTCGGCTCGCCGAATGCACCGGCAAGCGCCACTTCCTGCAGCTTCTTCTGAGCTGCTTCGCACACAAGTCCGCTGTAGTCGCCGGAGTCCACCAGCACACCGTCTTCAGAGACAAACGGCAGTGCGGCTTCTTCCGCGTTCGGATCGGCTGGCTCGATAACGCGG
>DATMUN010000514.1:0-5004 GCA_035563895.1 Occallatibacter sp.
GAATTGGCCTGGCGCAGAAATGCCTGAATGCGGTCGGCGATAAACAGGGCTTCGTTTTCACCGTCGGGCGCTTCGTAGTAGCCGATCAGCGAGCCGCCCTGCCGGTCGGTCCAGAGCTTCTTGCCCTTGCGGCGCACATTGTTGGCCACCACCGCGCCCGCCGCCTCCAGAATGATCTGCGTGGAGCGGTAGTTTTGTTCGAGCCGGATGATCCTCGCATTCGGGAAGTCCTGCTCAAACTCGAGGATGTTGCGGATGTCCGCACCGCGCCACGAGTAGATGCTCTGGTCCTCGTCGCCAACCGCACACACATTCTTGCGCTCGCCTGCCAGCAGCTTCATCAGCTCATACTGCGGGCGGTTCGTGTCCTGGTACTCATCGACGAGCAGGTAACGATAGCGATGCTGGTAGCGCTCGCGCACATCTGCGGCCACCTTCAGCAGTCGAGCGGCCTCGAGCAGCAGGTCGTCGAAGTCCATCGCGTTGTTCTTGCCTAGCTCATCCTTGTAGCCCTTGTAGATGTGGGCGATGCGTTCCGAGTTCGGGTCCTTCGAGCCCAGGTAGTACTCCTGCGGGTCCACCATGTGGTTTTTGGCCCAGGAGATTCTTCCCAGCACTGTGCGCGGCGTCAGCTGCTTGGTGTCCAGCCCCATGCGGCGCATTACCTGTTTCACAATGTTCTGCTGGTCATTCTCGTCGTAGATTGCAAAGTCGCGGGTCAAGCCTTTGCCGCCAACCTTCAGCGCCTCAATGTCGCGGCGCAGCAGGCGCACGCAGAGCGAGTGGAAGGTGGCGATCAGTGGCTTGGCAACTGTGGCGTGGCCCAGGAGTTTGTTGACGCGCTCGCCCATCTCGGCCGCGGCCTTGTTCGTGAAGGTGACGGCGAGAATCGAGTCCGGAGCGACACCCTTCTCCTGGATGAGCCACGCAATGCGGTTGGTGATGACACGCGTCTTGCCCGAACCGGCGCCAGCGAGGATGAGCAGAGGGCCTTCAGTGGTTTCAACGGCGGCCCGCTGTTCGGGATTCAGTTTTGCGATGAGCGAATGCACGGCGTGGGTCCGGGAGGGAAGGGTTCCTCCTCCAGTTTACCCGCTGCGCAGGAACGGTGCTGAGACGGGATTCTGACCGTGGGCAGAGAATAGGATCATGGTCGATTTTCTACGCGGGGTCGCGATTCTTGTGGGCTTCAATATGGCCGGAGTCGGTGTGCATCGGCTTGGTGTGCCGTTGCCGTCTGGTGTCCTGGGCCTGCTGCTTCTGTTTCTCGCGTTGTCACTGGGCGTGGTGAAGCTCGACTGGGTGGAAGGCACGGCCATGACTTTGCTGCGCCACATGGTTCTGCTGTTCGTGCCGCTGACAGTGGGTCTGATTGCCGTCTGGTCTGTGGTGCAGCGCCAGGCACTGGCTCTCACGGCGAGCCTCGTGGTGAGCTTCGTTGCCGTTCTTCTGGTGACGGGACTGCTGGGCAAAGCACTGTTGCAAGAGAGAGTCGAAGACGAGCCGGGTGAGCTCAAACAATGAGTGTGCTCGCCTTTCTGATGAGAAATCCGGTGACGGCTATCATGCTGACCGTTGCCGCTTATGCCGTTGCATTGGCACTGCACAGGCGATGGCGATGGGTTCCGCCGCTTGTTGCTGCGTGCATCCCTCTGATGGCGCTGCTGGTGGTGGCACATGTGCCGTTTGCGGAGTACAACCGCGGTGGAGCACTGCTGAGTTGGTGGCTTGGTCCGGCGACGGTGGGCCTGGCCGTGCCCATGTTTCGCCACGGGCGTGCACTTCGGAACTCGCTGGGACGGCTGGCATTGATGGTTCTTGCCGGGTCAGTGGTGGGAATGGCGTCGGCTTGGCTCACGGCATCGCTGCTGGGCGCGCCGCATGCAGTGGCAATGGCGGCGGTGCCTAAGTCGGTGACGACGCCAATTGCAGTTGAGGTGAGCCGCGAGCTTGGCGGTGTTCCTGAGATCACGATTGCGCTTGTGTTGCTGGCTGGGATTCTCGGCGCGAGTTTTGGCGTACCGATCCTGCGGCTTGCGGGCGTGCACGACGATCGAGCCATCGGCGTCGCGATAGGGGCCTCGTCGCACGGAGTCGGCACGGCCAGCCTGGTGCGGCGGTCAGAGATGCAGGCGACAGTGTCGTCCTGGGCCATGGCCGCGTCCGGCGTATTCACGTCGCTGCTTGCTGCGCTGCTGAAGTTGCTGATGCGTTGATGTCTGGGGGGCGGTTCAGGGGCGCAGCGATGTCCAGAGAAGACTTGCGAGGAACTCGGCCTCCTCACGCAGGTTCTCAGCGGACTGGTCCACGAGACGACGCACTATTGCGCCGCGGGCCAGGTCGGCGGCAGCCCATGCGATCTTTTCAGCAGGCAGGGGACGCGCCTTGCCGTTGCGCTGCGCCTTCTCGATTGCGGCAGCGAGAGCGTGAACCGGCTCCTGCAGCCAGTCACGATACTGGCTGCGCGTAAACGCCAGACTACCGGATTGTGTGTCCATGACACGGAAGATCTCGCGATTGTGCTCGGCGTTTTCTAGACGTGTTTCGATGAAGGCGACAAGCTTCTCGCGCAGGGTCGGCGCCTCTTCGATGTGGCGCATGGTGCTGGCTTTTAGCGCCTCCATGTCGTGCGCGACGAGGGCCTTGTAGATATCTTTCTTTGACTTGAAGTAGATGTAGATGGTGCCCTTGGCAAGCCCGGCGGCCGCCGCAATGTCGTCAACGCTGCCGCCCTCGAAGCTCTTGCGCGCGAAGACTGTGCGCGCTGCGGCCAGAATCTCCGAGCGGCGGAACTCCTGTACGATCTTCTGCTTAGTACGCGCCATAGCAATCCTTATGACTTAATAGTACAATAAAATGACTAGGCGGTCATATTATTTCTAATCAACCGCCGCATAGCCATGAGCAAGGCAGAACACAACCCGGCAACCGACGCGCACTGGACACCGAAGGCCAATCCCTGGGCCGTGGCCTGTGCTGTGATGACGGCAACGTTCATGGTGGTGCTGGACTCGTCGGTGGCGAACGTCGCGCTGCCGCATATTGCAGGCAACCTGTCGGCATCGACTGACGAATCGACCTGGGTACTTACCAGCTATCTGGTGTCGAACGCCATCATGCTTCCAGCGACGGGCTGGATTGCGCGGCGTATCGGGCGCAAGCGGCTGCTGCTCGGCTCGATTGTGCTGTTTACTGTGGCCTCTGTGCTGTGCGGCATGGCGCTGAATATGCCGATGCTGATTGTTGCGCGCATCCTGCAGGGCGTGGGTGGTGGCGGCATGCAGCCGCTGGCGCAGTCGATTTTGCTGGAGAGCTTTCCGCCGGAGAAGCATGGCAAGGCGATGGCGCTCTATGGCACCGGTATCGTGGTCGCTCCGGTGGTGGGGCCTACGCTGGGTGGCTGGATCACCGATAGCTACTCGTGGCGCTGGATCTTCTACATCAACGTGCCGGTGGGTGTGCTGGCGTTTTTTCTGGCCAGCGTGCTGATCGAGGACCCGCCGTATCTGCGCAAGAAGGTGGAAAGCGCCATCGATGGGCTGGGATTCGGACTAATGGCGCTCTGGTTGGGCACGTTGCAGCTGGTGTTGGACAAGGGGCAGGAGGCGGACTGGTTTGAGGCGGACTGGATTCGCTGGGTTGCGTTTGTGTCGATTGTCGCGTTTGTCGGGTTTGTTGTGCGTGAACTGCGCACGAAAGAGCCAATCGTGCATCTACGCATCCTGCTGAATCGCAACTACGGTGTAGGCACGCTGGTGGCCGGAATCTACGGCTTTGTCCTCTACTCCGCGACGGCGCTGCTGCCGCTGTTTTTGCAGACGCTGCTTGGGTATCCTGCGCTGGATAGCGGGCTGGCGGTGAGTCCGCGCGGTGTCGGGTCGATGGCGTCGATGGTGGTGGCGGGCATTCTTGCCGAGTATGTAGACGGGCGCGCGATGCTGGTCTTCGGCTTCTCGGTGCTGGGTGTTTCCACGTGGATGCTGGCGCAGGTGAACCTGGGCATTGCGATGACGTCGGTGGTGGTGCCGAACGTGCTGAACGGTTTTGCCAGCGGCTTCATCTTCGTACCGCTGACGACGCTGACGATGGGCCGGTTGCGCAAGGAAGAGATCGGCAATGCGGCGGGTATCTACAACCTGGTGCGCAACATTGGCGGCAGCGTGGGCATTGCCATGGCGACGACACTGCTGGCGCGGCGTGCGCAGGTGCACCAGACTTACCTGGCCGCAAACGTGACGCCGAGCGACTTGCAGGCGATGGCTGCGGCGCGCGGCGTGGCCGGGCGGTTGGTGGAGACCGGCACGTCTGCGGCAGACGGCGCGAGCCACGCTTTGAGCATGCTCTACCAGCTTGTACAGCAGCAGGCGTCGCTGCTGGCCTACGTCGATAACTTCCAGTTACTGGCGGGAATGGCGTTTGTCTGTGTGCCCCTGGCGTTCGCGTTTCAGAAGCCTGCAAAACGGCGTTAATCCTGCCGCTGAGGGCCGCGCGGTATGCTGGCCTGAATGGCGGATCACGAAAAGAAGATGCGGTTGGCTGCGGTGTACTGCGGCTCGGCTCCTGGGACAGATGCGGCTTACATGGCTGAGGCAAAGGCGCTGGGAACGGCGCTCGCTGCGGCAGGCTGGGGTTTGGTGTACGGCGGCGCGAGCGTGGGTTTGATGGGCGCTGTGGCCGATGCAGCGCTTGCTGGAGGCACGGATGTGATTGGCGTGCTGCCGGAGATTCTGGCCGGCTCGGAGATTGCGCACCACGGGCTGACGCGGCTCGAGATGGTTCCGACGATGCACGCGCGCAAGGCGCGGATGGCGAAGCTGGCCGACGCGTTCCTGATTCTGCCCGGCGGCTACGGCACGCTGGACGAGCTGATGGAGATCGTGACATGGCGGCAGCTGCGCATGCACGCGAAGCCGCTGGTGCTGATCAACACGAAGAACTACTGGGACGGGCTGCTGGAGTTTCTGGATATGGCTGTGGAAGCCGGCTTCCTGAAGCCGCAGAATC
>DATMUN010000515.1:0-6712 GCA_035563895.1 Occallatibacter sp.
CTCGAACCCTCTGTACGGCGCTCCCACCCGATCTCGTGGTGCATTCCGTGCTCGATTACGAGGTGCCCCTGGCGCAGCGCAGCCGCCGGCATCCAGGTGGCGGCATGTCCTTCGTCAGCGCCTGCCTCGGGCGGCAGGGCCGTCGCCATGCGGTAACGAATGGTGGAACTCCCCTTCCGCCAGCCGAACGAGGCAAACGGAAGCGCTGCGATCACCGTATTCGGCGAGTTCTGAGCCATACGGGCAATGACCTGAGCGGCTCCAGCCTGCACTTCGAACTCGTCGCCCATGTTCAAGTCTTCCCAGGTCCGCATCGTTGCTTCGTCCAGCCCCTGAGCCCCTTCGGCATCGATCTCGGGATGAACTGCAACCGCCGCCAGGGCTTGCACAGACCCGGCGAAGCCTAGATCCTGCCGGAAGCCAAGCATCGACTCCATACCAGCGTCCGTTGAGGGATCGAAGTCCACGCGGGCCAACAACTCGCGGCTTCCTGAAGGCGTGTCTTCAATTGCCGCCGTAAGGCGCTCGCCGCTCTCGCCGAACGTGCCCTGACCGCCGGATGCCACTAGGCGAGCCTTGAGCTTCGGCTGCGCGCCGGGGCCATCGGTAACCACCATAAGCGGGCCGTCTTCCAACCACCGCAGCAACGGGCGATTTGCCGCAGAACGCAGAGTCCATGCCCAGTCATCCTGCTGCGCGTTGGCCGCACGCGGCTGCGCAGGCAGCCACTGCATTACTTCGTAAAGAGTATTGAGCGTGAGATTGACGACTGTGGTGCTGCGCACGCGAATGTTCTCGCGCAGTGAGGGCAAGAAGGTTGCACCCATCGCTTTCAGCGAATAGCGGCCGGGTGCAACAGACGGAATCGTGAAGTGTCCCTGATCGTTGGTGTAAACAACGGCCAGCACGCTGAGGTCGGGACGGAGCAACTGGACTACGGCGCCAATCTGCGGAACACCTGCAGAGTTGCGCACCACTCCCGTAACCGATCCGGGGGCAGCCGCGTGGACAGGGGCAGCACCCACCGCAATCAGCGTGATGAAGACAGCGAACTGAAGCCTGCGCATCATCCGTGTTGAGTATCCGCCTGCGTCCCTGGCAGATCTGCTCCAACAATTGCCTTGCCAGCCTGCCGGTCTTATGCCAGCATGAGCCTCTTACAGCGCGTACTACTGACTATTCGACGACAAAGGGGACCGATTGTGCTATCTCCTGCTTCGAAATCAGGTCGGCAACCTTGATCGTCACCTTGTACTTGCCGGGCTGCAATCCAGCCACCGGGAGGGAGTTCTCCACCGTCAGCTGATCGCTATGTTCGCCCAAGTCCTTTGAATCCATCTGCTTTTCGAGCAGAACGCTGTTGTTTGCCGTGTCGACGATCTGGTACGTGACCTTGGCCTGGTTGCTCTTCGTACCCTCGTCGATGCCCAGATTATAGACCTGCATCCAGAAGTTGAGCTTCTGGTCGCGCTTGAAGCTGACCGGCGTGGCCGGGTTGGTGCTTACGCGCGGCCGGATGAAGGTATTTCCAATCACGAAGTTGCCGCTGCCGATGGAGTGCGAGTCCACGGCATTCATCTTGTCGGCAAGGATAAGCGTGGACGTCGCCAGCTTCTCATCGTGGAAGGTCGGAACCTCAAGCGAGCGCCCGTAAATACCGATGTGGTCAGGGTTATTCACGTCCTTGATGGCGATATCGAGGCGGTAAAGCCCTGGCGTCAGCGGCAGCGCCTTCCAGTAGACCGACTGGCGATCCAGTGACTTCTCGAGCAACTCCGCCGGCTGCTGAATCTCGACCGTGTCCTCAAAGGTCTGCACGGTCTTGTGCATGATGGTCGTGACTTTGCCCAGAATGTTGACCACGCCCTTAGCCACGCCATCCTTGGTAGCAAAGGTCACGTCACGATTCTTGATTTGCAGCGTGATCGGCACAAGCACTGTGTTATCAGTAACCTTCACATAGTCGGTGCGAACGTCGAACGGGAAGATCGGCCCGCTCATCAACTTGTGCTCGGTGATGGCGTTCTCAAGATCCTTGAACTTGACCGGTGGCGGCGCAAAGATCTTGGCGGCCAGTTCGATGCGGTCAAACTGCTTGGACTGCTGCGAGCCGGAAAGCGGCCCCGTGCCCAGATTCTCAAAGCCGCCCTTGAAGCGATCGGCCTTCTTCGCCTGCCCCATCTCTTCCCACTGTGTCAGGCCCATGCCCGGGACATGCTGCAAGGCATCCTTTTCACCGCGGTCGATGGTGAAGTGGTAGTCGCCGCACATGCAGGTGTCGACAAATTCGAGATCGATGTTGTCGCCAACACCCTCGAGATAACGGTAGTGCCAGGTCTCGAACGGGAAGGTCGAGGTCTCGCCGCCGCCCTCATCCATGGGGCGCTGGTAGCTGCCGCCAGAGGGGTGAGAGTCGATCGAGTCCGGCTTGCCCCACATAATGTAGATGCGGCCGCGATCAGTCTTCCAGCCGGGCTTGCCAGCGGCAAAGTGTTCATTCGCATAGGCAATACGCCGGTAGTGCTCTTCCCGGTACTCGTTGTCGGGAGAATCCGGATTCGGATTGCGGCGCAGCCAGAAGTTCTCGATAAAGGATTCGCGCTCTTCGTCATTGCTGAGGTTCTTGAAGGCTTTGCGCTCGTCGTCGGAAATAATGTAGGCGACGTCCTGCTCGAGCCAGGTTTTGAATGCCCCCTTGAGCTCCTGCCTGACGGCCTTTTGCGCTTTCCGAACGTCTTCGTCGCTGCGCTGGCGCTTCAGCGGGTCGACTTCCTGGTCCTGTGCCGACGAGGATTGGGCTCGCAGCCCGGTAGCAGATGCCAGTGTCAAGCCGCATCCAAGTGCGACACATAGAACGGTACGACCGCTAAACGTCATTGCCTCAGTTCAACTCCTGCGATGCCTTATTCTACGGGTCCAGGCACGGCTGGGCAAGGTTTGTATCGGTGGCATCTGGCCATTCGACGGCGCGCGGCTCAAAAGGTCAACTGGCAGCATTAACTGGCGCGGCTCTGGAAGTTAGCGCATCAGTCAAACGCATAACCTGCACTCTTGCCACGCGATCAACATCTCTGAGACCATGGATGCCTCAGTTGCGGCGGAAAAGATTCGCTCTCCAAAATTGTTGCCGAGCATGGTTCTCTACCTCGAAACCGCGGGATAGAGCATGAACCGAGCAGCAGGAGTGCGCCGGGCGCCCACAACATCGCCGCTGAATTTCGGCCATCGGGGAACTGTGGGAGCGAGGTTTGCGTAGACTAACTTCGGTACACCTCTGGAGCAACCGTATCTCATGAAAAAGATCCTTCTGATTGTTCTCGCTGTCATTGTGGCCGGTGTGCTGGTCGGCGTCATGGTTTACAAGCAGCAGTCCGGTTACACCAAGGTGCTGTCGGCCAAGCTCGCCAAGCAGGACCTCTCGACCATCGTGAGTGGAACCGGGCAGATCAAGCCCAAAACCTACGTCAACCTCGGCGCAACTGCCATGGGCCGCATCACGCATCTTTACGTGAAAGAAGGCGACCGCGTGAAGAAGGGCCAGCTGGTAGCTGAGGTTGAGAGCGTGGCGCAAGAGGCAGCCGTGCGCGGCCAGGAAGCCACGATCGCCGCGGCAAAGACCGATATCCAGTCTTATGTTGCCGCGGAAAAAACTGCCGAGGCAAACGTGCAGCACTCCCAGGCCGATCTGGAGCAGAAGAAGCTTGACTGGGATCGCGCACAGGGGCTCTTCAAGGCGGGCATCATGGCCAAGCAGGACTACGATGCCAAGAAGGCTGCGTATGATCTGGCGGTGGCCACGCTGGCCCAGACTGAAGCCAGTCTGCATCAGGCAAAGGCCAACACCGCATCTGCCCACGCACACATGCAGACGCAGGAAGCCACGCTGCGTTCCAATCAGAACTCGCTCAATTTGACCAGAGCTATCGCTCCCTTCGACGGCATTGTGACCAACCAGCCGGTCCGCGAGGGTGAAACGGTCGTCGAGGGCATTCAGAACACAGAAGGCTCGACCTTCATGACCATCGCCGACATGAGCGTCATCACGGCAGAGGTCAAGGTGGACGAAACCGACATCGTGAACGTGAAGCTCGGCCAGCCCGCAGATGTCACTGTCGATGCCATTCCGGGCAAGGTGTTCAAGGGCCACGTGACGCTGGTCGGCGATCAGGCGCTGCTGCGCTCCACCGGCGTTGCCACCTCGCAGTCCACCTCGGGCACTGAAGAGGCGAAGGACTTCAAGGTCGTGGTTACGCTGGACGTCCCGTCGGATGACCTGCGCCCCGGACTCTCAACCACAGCCAAGATCACCACCGCTCACAAGAGCGATGTGCTGTCGCTTCCGATCCAGGCGCTGACGATGTACGCGCCGCCGGCTCCGGGAGGCAACGGCAAAGTCGAAGCTGCTTCCACCAGCGCCGCCACAAATAATCAGTCCAAGCAAGGCGTGTTCGTCCTCAACAAGGACGCCCACGGCAAGCTGCGCGCAAAGTTCGTGCCCGTCACCACCGGCATCACCGGCGCGACGGATATCGAGGTGCTAAGCGGACTGGCTCCCGGCGACGAAGTTGTGACCGGCCCCTACAAGACCTTGCGAGCGCTTAAAGACGGTGCTCTGCTGAAGCGGGACACGCCCAAACCGGCAACCCCGGCTCCCAGCAACTCGTAGCGCACAGAATATTGTTTAGTTACGAAAGCAAAGAACGAAGCTCTAACCGGATAGGCGCGGCGAATGAATCACCGCGCACGAGGATGAGATCCTGATGGCTTCAAACAGCACCAGCACCGCAGTCGACACGCAGCTCGTTCAGCCGTCTTCGAGCGATGTGATCGTGGTTGAAGACCTGTGGCGCACCTACGACATGGGCTCTGAGCAGCAGGTCCAGGCTCTGCGCGGCATCACGCTCAAGATCCGCCGCAATGAGTACGTGGCGATCATGGGCCCGTCCGGTTCCGGCAAGTCCACCCTGATGAACCTGATCGGCTGCCTCGATACGCCGTCGAAGGGAAACTACTGGCTCAACGGTCAGCTCGTCAGCGAACTCGACGACGATGAGCTGGCGCGCATCCGCAACAAGGAGATTGGATTCGTCTTCCAGACGTTCAACCTTCTTGCCCGTGCAACCTCGCTGCACAACGTCGAACTGCCGCTCATCTACAACGGCACGCCGGCAGCAGAACGCACGGAACGTGCCAAAGAGTCGTTGATTAATGTAGGTCTCGAAACCCGCATGTACCACAAGCCGAACGAGCTCTCCGGCGGCCAACGCCAGCGCGTGGCTATCGCCCGAGCGCTGGTTAACAGTCCGTCGATCATCCTCGCCGACGAGCCGACGGGCAACCTCGACTCGAAGACCGGCGTCGAGATCATGGCGCTCTTCGATCAGCTGCACGCCAAGGGCAACACCATCGTTCTGGTCACGCATGAGCCGGATATCGCCGACTACGCGCATCGTGTTGTTCATATTCGCGACGGCCAGATCTTCTCTGACGAGCCCTCGAAGCGCGTACGCGACGGCAACGTCACGCCAGCCTGAACCCGTCCGCTGGTTTGCATCCATGAGCCGGAGAGACAGCCTCTCCGGCTCATGTTTTTTCTGCCTGCGCCGATGAACGCTCTGACGGCCATCCCTGATCGGGCCGCGAAAGCGAGTTCAGTTCACTGTGATGCACAGCGCCGCGCACATCTCGTCGCACCTTTCTTTGAGCGGCCCCCGGCTGCTCGACTCAGAGTCCATCGGCACACCAGTTGTTGGAGTGAATGCAGCCTGGCGCAAGCTGCTGTTGCAGGCTGAGGTGGTTGCGCCGCATCTGCAGATCGCGGCCGTTGAAGGCGAGCAAGGCAGCGGCAAACAGACGCTGGCGCATTATCTGCACGAGCGCTCGCTGATGGCCCGGTCTCCATTCCAGCGCCGCGACGCGCGCGAATGGCTCGTGAACGAGACCGACCCTACGCAGCTGACGGGATTCATCTACCTGGACCGCGTGGATCTGCTGGGAGCGCCAGGGCAAGGTCTGCTCCTCGCCGTTCTCAAAGCGATTCAGGATCGGCCGATGGGCCGTGTTTTGCTGATGGCGGCGTCGCACATCCCGCTGCGCCTCATGGCCAGCCAGGGAGCGTTTATCCCCGATCTCGCATTCCGCCTGACAGCGGTGCGCTTTTCCGTCCCCCCCCTGCGGCAACGGAAGGAAGATATTGCTGCCCTTGCGCAGTCATTGCTCGAACGCATCTGCGCACGCTATCAGCAGAGGCCCGTCCTGCTCGGCCCTGGCGCACTCGCGCGGCTTCTGCAGCACTCCTGGCCCGGCAACATTCGCGAGCTTGCCAGCGTGCTTGAAGCGGCCCTGCTTGAAGCCGAGAACGGCATGATCCGCACGGAAGACCTGCTCATTCCCGCGTATCTCGAAAGACGCGTCACACAGCAAGCTCCCATCGCCGTCGAAAGCCTGAAGCTCGATACGATGATCCATCGCCATGTGCAGTACGTGCTCGACCTGAACCACGGCAACAAGCTGCGCACGGCGCGCCAGCTTGGCATCAGCCGATCAACGCTGTATCGCATCCTCGGTAACGAAGCCGTTCTGGCGCACTAAATCAACGCGCCGCCTGATATTCCCGGCTTTCGCTTTTTGGCTTCCTGCGATAGCTCAACTAGACTCGATGCAGACGGCTGTTGGTCCGCATTCCCTGTTGAGGTATCCGTGGTGAAGAAAC
>DATMUN010000516.1:0-4671 GCA_035563895.1 Occallatibacter sp.
ACCACCCTGGGCGCTCAGCATGGCCGGAGCCAGAGCCGTGCACGCCAAGGCAAGCGTGAGGCACATCGATTTCAAGTTGCGCGAGTACATTTTGGATCATCCTCCACAGTCGAACGGTGCGTTCGTAGGCAACGGCTACCCGCCGCTTGCCGGTTAATTCATTCGGGGGTTGTAATGCAAAAAGCTGGAAAAACACTGACTCGACGACATTAAGGTTAGCATAATGAGGTGGCGGACGAACGCACTTTTTCGATCGCTCCAGCTCTCCTCCCCCGAGGAGAGAGCCCCACAGCAAGCGACCCCGTCACATCATTTCGTTTACCTTTGCCCGCCTCAACCCACATTCAGGGTCTTCAATAGGCTACGCGGCTCGCGTTGGATCTTCTCTTGTAGAAGCGTAATCGCGTACATAAGTTGCTCGGGCCGCGGCGGACACCCCGGTACATATACGTCCACCGGAATCACCTGGTTAACTCCCTGCACCACCGCATAGTTGTTAAACACGCCACCCGAGGTCGCACAAGCACCCATCGAGATCACCCACTTCGGCTCCGGCATCTGCTCGTAGAGCCGCTGGATCACCGGTGCCATCTTCTGGCACACCCGGCCCGCGATGATCATCAGATCAGCCTGCCGCGGCGACGGCCGAAAGACCTCCGCACCAAAACGCGCAATGTCGAACCGCGACGCGCCCATCGACATCATCTCGATCGCGCAGCACGCCAGCCCGAATGTCACCGGCCACACCGAGCTCTTTCGAACCCAGTTCACCGCAAAATCCAGCGACGTCAGCAGCACGCCCTCCGGCTGGTCAAAGCCGTAGCTCACTTCCCTGAGCTTGGCGCGGTTCACTGCGCTGCTCTCCAGCGCGCCGAAAAGATACCTGTCGCGTTCCTGCGTTGCTGCCATGCATCGAGTATACCCGCTTCGCCATTGCACTCAAGCCGTACCGCAATCTGCCACATCGTCCACAACCGAGTCACACCACGCCTGTCGCCGCCCTTCGTATAGTCGAATCATGCAGAGAATTTGCACTTTTACTCCCCTGTTGGCCCAGCTCTGTCTTCTTCTCCTTCCCGCCGCGCTCCCCGCGCAGCAGCACGACCCCGTATCCTCCAACGCCGCCGCCCTCATCATTCCCTCCGAGCCATCCCTCCCCGACGCAAACGAAGCGCAAACCTCATCCCCACAATCCGACTCCGCTTCACCAGCTAACGCCGCCCCCAAATCTCAGCATGAACAGGCCGAGGAGCAGATCAGGCAGCAGGAGCACCAGCGCGTCCTCGGCATCGTCCCTGCATTCAACACGTCCTACCGTGCCGACGCCGCTCCGCTCGCCTCAGCGCAGAAGATGCGCCTCGCCTTCCGCTCCAGCATCGACCCCGTCACCTTCGCCGGAGCCCTCTTCATCGCCGGATACCACGAGGCCCACGACGACTACGGCCCCGGCTTCGGCTGGGGAGCCGAAGGCTACGGCAAGCGCGCCGGTGCCGCCTACCTCGATTCCTTCAGCGGCAACATGATCGGCAACGGCATCCTTCCCTCGCTCCTCCGGCAGGACCCCCGCTACTTCCGCCTCGGCCACGGCTCCTTCACCCACCGCGTCCTCTACGCCGCCGCCTCCGCCTACATCTGCAAAGGCGACCGCACCCGCCGCTGGCAGCCCAACGTCTCCAACGTCGCCGGAAACATCGCCGCAGGCGCCCTGTCCAACCTCTACTACCCCTCGCAGGACTCCGGCTGGGGGCAGACCCTCGTCGACGGCATGATCGTCACCACCGAAGGCTCCATCGGCAGCATCTTCCAGGAGTTCTGGCCCGACATCTCCCGCAAGTTCCTCCACCGCGACCCCACCCACGGCCAAGACGCCCAGCCCCACCCCTGAAGCCTCTTCTCCCCGACCACGAGTGCCCCCGGTCCCTG
Organism: Occallatibacter sp.; assembly: GCA_035563895.1. Classification (GTDB taxonomy): domain Bacteria; phylum Acidobacteriota; class Terriglobia; order Terriglobales; family Acidobacteriaceae; genus Telmatobacter. Next base: position 1,924 of record DATMUN010000516.1, read on the forward strand.
GCTTTTGGGGATCGGTGAAAGCAACCCCCACCCCAGCCACAAACAAACCCAGCCCAATCGCACACCTCTCCACACCGTTTCTCCAAAAATTAGCGCGCGCCTTATCCCACAAATCTCATGAAAATACCAGAGGGTTTTACATTTCCTCATGCAATCATTATGCGAAAAATGACATACTGAGCCCTAGGAACTCCCTGCTCAGGGCAGGCTCTTCGTGTGCCTGAACTCACTGTCCGTTCCGGCTCAGGCCTGTCTGGAGAACTCCGCTCCCATGACATGACCACTCTCGAGCCGTTCGTGGCATCCCTGTGCCCGGTCAGCTTCCTGGCCATTCCAATGTCTTTCTTTGGAGTACAGTCCATGTTCCGTCGCGGATGCGCCGCACTGATCCTCCTTGCCTGTCTGGCAATCCCAGCTCTGGCACAGAATTCAACCAGCACAGCCCCGGCCAACGATCCCACCCAGGCCAGAATCGCCGCTCTCGAAAAACAGGTTCAGGATGCGCAGGCCTCCAGCGCCACCGCCCAAACCTCGGGCGACAACGCCTGGATGCTCGTCTCCTCCGCTCTCGTACTCCTTATGACCGGCCCCGGCCTGGCTCTCTTCTACGGCGGCCTCGTCCGGAAAAAGAACATCCTCGGCACCATGATGCAGAGCTTCGCCATGATGTGCCTGGTCACCATCATCTGGACCATCTGCGGATACTCGCTCGCCTTCGGTCACGGCAACGCCTTTATCGGCGGCTTTGAGCACCTCTTCCTCAGGGGCGTCTCCAACACCGTCGACGCCAAAAACTTCTACGTCACCACTGTCCCCGAGCAGACGTACATGATCTACCAGCTCATGTTCGCCATCATCACGCCTGCGCTCATCACCGGAGCCTTCGCCGAGCGCATGAAGTTCAGCGCCATGGCCGTCTTCCTCTCGCTCTGGTCCATCCTCGTCTACAGCCCCATGGCCCACATGGTCTGGGGCATCGGCGGCTTCCTCAACGCCAACGGTGGCCGCGTCCCGTCGCTCGACTTCGCCGGCGGCACTGTCGTCCACATCACCTCCGGCGCTTCGGCACTCGTCACTGCGCTCTATCTCGGCAAGCGCGTCGGATACCCGCACACCAAGATGGCTCCGCACTCGCTCGTGCTCAGCTTCATCGGCGCCTGCCTGCTCTGGGTCGGCTGGTTCGGATTCAATGCAGGTTCCGCGCTCAATGCCGGCCCCCTCGCCACCGCGGCCTTCATCAACACCCACTTCGCCACCGCCACCGCCGCGCTTGGCTGGACCATCTTCGAGTGGTTCCACAACGGCAAGCCCACCGCCCTCGGCGCCATCTCCGGCGCCGTCGCCGGACTGGTCGCCATCACTCCGGCCTCTGGCTTCGTTCCGCCCATGGCCGCTCTCGCCATCGGCCTCGTCGCAGGCTTCGTCTGTTCCTTCATGGTCTTCAAGGTCAAGTCGTTCTTCGGTTATGACGACTCGCTCGACGCCTTCGGTGTCCACGGCGCAGGCGGCACCCTCGGAGCCATCCTCACCGGCATCTTCGCCTCCAGTACCATCAACGCCATCTTCGGTAAAGACACAACCGGCGCAGCTCTTCCCACCGGCGGTCTGGACGGCCACTGGTCGCAGGTGCTCAACCAGCTCACCGGCGTCGGCCTCGCCTACGGCATCTCCATCACCGGCACGCTAGTCCTTCTCTTCGTCATCGATAAAGTGATGGGCCTGCGCCTCACGCAAGAGCACGAGCACGAAGGCCTCGACCTCTCGCAGCACGGCGAAGAAGGCTATGACTTCAACACGTAGGCTCTTCTGGTGCCCTGGTCCCGATCCTGAGACCAGGGGAAACGAGGCCCACGCATGGCACGTGAATTCTTTGATACCGCCCGCGCACAAGCTACCCGGGCCTGATAGGCTGACTAGCGAGGTTTTTTGCATATGTTCAAGATCGAGGCGGTACTGCAGCCCTCTAAACTGGACGCCGTCAAGGATGCCCTGCTCGACGCAGGCATCGAAGGCATGACCATTCTCGAAGCCCGCGGCCACGGCCGCCAGAAGGGCCACACCGAGTTCTACCGCGGACGCGAGTACACCGTCGATCTTCTCCCCAAGGTCAAGATCGAGCTCGTCGTCCTCGACGACCTGAAGGAAAAGGCCATCCAGGCCATCGTCGGCGCTGCCCGCACCGGCCGCATCGGCGACGGTAAGATCTTCGTCTCCAAAATCGACGAAGCCATCCGCATCCGCAACGACGAGCGCGGCGAGTCCGCCCTCTAATCCCGCGCTTCAGTCCACACCCATCGGGTCCCGCGCCAATCGCAGGACCCGATTTCTTTTGAGCCAAATCCAACCACCCCACCACGCATCGCAACCTGTTCCCTGTTCCCTGTTCCCTGTTCCCTGTGCTACCCTCGCGGCGAGGCCTTCCCCGTCCTCCCGCACAACATGATCAAGCCGCGTCACACCGCGCTCGTGCGCATCACTCACTGGCTCACGGTCCTCACCTTCGCCGCGTTGCTCATCACAGGATTGGAGCTCGTGATCTCGCACCCGCGCTTCTACTGGGGCGAAACCGGCAACGTGAACATGCACCCGCTCTTCTCGCTGCCGCTCCCGACCTCGCGTAATACCATCAACAACGGCTATGGCAGCAGCATGCCCGACCAGAACGGCTGGAGCCGCTATCTCCACTTTGAAGCCGCGTGGGCCCTGGTTCTCACCGGCGCCGTCTACCTCCTCGCCGGCATCCTCTCC
>DATMUN010000517.1:0-5116 GCA_035563895.1 Occallatibacter sp.
TCACCGGCAACGACGGGGCTGGTGACCAGCCAGAGCTCGCCTGAATCCGCATCGCAGCGGAAGCGCTCGCCGGTGCGTGCGTCAATGACGCCGCCGATGTTGTGTGCAGAACCGATAATCAGGCCAGGCTTGAGCGCACCTACCCAGCCGACAGAGAAGACGAGGTCGATGGGCGCATCCTGCTCAACGGCGGCGAAGGCGCGTGTGGCTGCTGCCTGCCCTGCCCCGGCGCATGCGGCCACGTAGAGATTGTCGTCGCGATGGTGCCAGAGGTCGACACCGTTACGGCGCTCATGGCGCCAGCCGACGACGATGTTCTTGAGCTCGCCCGGAAGCGCGGCGATGATGGCGGTGCGGGTCATCGCACCAACCGCGTAACAATATGGGGACCGAGTGCACTGAGTGTCATAGAATCGCCTCTATGCCCTTGCGCCGAATTACATTCAGCAGAGCGAGTGACGGGCCTTTTGGCTCCTTCACGCCGCGCTCCATCTGCGAAACGTAACCGACGGTGAGGTTCATAAGGCGGGCCAGCGCCGCCTGACTCAGGTTGGCGCGCTCGCGCAGAGCGCGTATCTGGCGCGGAGTGATGGGCTGCGACAACCGCTCAGCCTGCTTGCCAAGATGGCGCACAGTTATCTTGTCGTAGGAGGCATCGTCCATGAGGCCGATACTGTGCTGATCCGCAGACATCTCCAGGATTGCCTCGCTCAGCGGGCTGTGTTTCATCTTCACGCTCATGGTGCAACCTCCTCCAGAAGTCTCTGGTCAAGCGCCTTTGTAAGCACTTCATTCGTGGCATTCAGCCAGTTCGAGCCAATCTTGCGCAATTCGATTAGTTCGTGCGGTTCGATATTCTCGCGTTCGCTCTTGGCAAAGCCGTAGAGAAAAACTGCTCTGTCAGCGCGACGATAAGCGAGGATGGTCCGATAGCCACCCGACCGACCACTTCCCTTTCGTGCAACACGCTGCTTGATAAGCCCACCGCCCAGATCGGCATCAATCAAGCCGCTCTCCGCTCGCGCAACCGCTTCGACGAGACTCGCAGAGTTCAGGCCCTCACGACGAACAAATCGGGCCATCGGTTTGGTGAGGAAAACGTGCATTGCCCCAACATAACACTGAGAACTATAACACTAAGCATTATATCGCACAACGATCTCAACTCTGCGGCGCGTAGCCGTTGGCGCGGAACCACTCAATGGCGGCGCGCATGGCGGGGTAGACAGGCACGATGCGGAAGCCGAGCTCCTGCTGCGCGCGGGCGCTTGATGCGAACATCTTCTTGCGGCCCATGCGGACCTCTTCGAGCGTTGCGCGCGGCTCCTTGCCGCGAATCTTGCCGGTGATCGCCTCCTCAAAGAAGGCGTAAGTGGCGGCGATCGCGAAGGGTATCTTCGTGGTGGGCGAAGGAATGCCGGTGATGGCCGACATCTTGTCGAGGATCTGCTTGAGCGTCAGGTTCTCTCCGCCGAGAATGTAGCGGCGGCCCGGTGTGCCGTGCTCAAGCGCGTCCACGTGCGTGCGCGCCACCTCGGACACATCGACAAGGTTGAGGCCGGTGTCGACGTAGGCCGGGAACTTGCGGTTGAGGAAGTCGACGAAGATGCGGCCCGTCGGCGTGGGCTTCCAGTCGTTGGGGCCGATGGGCGTGGTGGGGTTGAGGATGATGACCGGCTGGCCGTCTTGACCGGCGGCGATGGCCTGCTGTTCGCCGAGAAACTTTGACCGCTTGTAGTGGCCCACCATGTCGGCGAGCGATACGGGCGTGTCCTCATTGCTCACGATGCCGTTGGTGAAGAAGTGCATGGTGGCGACGCTCGAGGTGTAGACCACACGGCGTACGCCGGCCTCGCGTGCGGCGCGCAGCAGGTCGCGCGTGCCGTCCACGTTGATGCGGTACATCTCGTCGGGATTGCGAATCCAGAGGCGATAGTCGGCGGCGACATGCATCACCGCTTCGCAGCCACCCAGCGCGGAGACGTACGTTTCCGGCCGAGAGAGATCACCGACGATGGTCTCGCCGTCAATGCCTTCGAGGTTGCGAAGATTGCTGGTTTTGCGAACGAGGAAGCGAATCTCGGCGCCCTGTGCGGCAAGAGCTTTCGCAACATGATGCCCAACGAATCCGGTGGCGCCTGTAAGGAAGATTTTCATGGTCGTGCGGGTGGGCCGTCGAACATGCTCCGGCCCATTCCCATGCTAGTCGAGCTTGTCCGGCATCAAGGCAATGTTCTTTTCACCGGCGGCCTTGCGTTCATTGTAGGCCTTCACCCAGTCTTCCCAGTGCTTGCCGGCGGCGCGGTCCTTGCCGGTGAACTCGAGGCGCGTGATCTGGTCGTACGTCAGCTTGAGCTTGCCGTCGATGCCGGGCGCGAAGTACTGCACGTAGGAGTCGGCCAGCGTGGCGCCGGTGTGGCGATTGAAGACGAAGGCTTCGATGAGCTCGCCGGACTTGGTGGTAATGGTCACGTCGCCGCGGTAGTCAAAGGCCTTCTCGAGAGCGTCTTTCAGCGCGTCCGCTGTGGCAAGCTCGGGCACCCAGCCTTCGAGATTCTCGTGGACGGCTCCGGGTGCGACCTCAAGGGTCTCAATCTGCTCACGGGTATATTTCAGAACTTCGGCGCTCATGCGTTGGTCTCCTCAAGGGTGCGTGCGGGCTCGGCGATCTGCACCAGCGGCGTGGAGGAGTGCGAAGGCCACTCGTTGAGCTGCTTGAGCGCATGCGCGTCCTTGTAGCTGGAGAAGTTGCCCTTGACCATGGCCCAGAAGCCTTTGAGCGAGAGGAAGCCGTCGATCACAGCGGTAGGCTCGTAACCGCAGCTCACCATGCAGTTGGCGCACTTGGGATTGCCCGAGCCGATGCCGTACTCTTCCCACTTCGTCGTTTCCATCAGCTCTTTGAAGGTCTCGGCGTAGCCATCCTGCAGCAGATAGCAGGGACGCTGCCAGCCGAAGATGTTGTAGGCGGGCGAGCCCCAGGGCGTGCAGTCGTAGTTACGGTCGCCCATCAGGAACTCAAGGAACAGGGGCGACATGTTGAACTTCCACGACTTCTTGCGGTTCGACAGAATGGCGCGGAAGAGCTTGCGCACGCGGGCGCGGCCCAGGAAGCGGTTCTGGTCGGGTGCCTTGTCGTAGCTGTAACCGGGCGAGAGCACCATGCCCTCGACGCCGACCGACATGATCTCGTCGAAGTAAGCGCGGACGCTGTTGGGATCGACGCCGTCGAAGAACGTGGAGTTCGGCGTAACGCGGAAGCCGCGCTTCACGGCCTCTTTGATGCCCTCGAGAGCGAGATCGTAGCCGCCTTCGCGGCAGACGGAGTAGTCGTGGTGCTCGCGCTCACCGTCGAGATGCACGGAGAAGGTGAGGTACTTTGACGGCGTGAACTCGTGAATGCGGCGCTTGAGTTCGAGCGCGTTGGTGCAGAGATAGATGTACTTTTTGCGCGCAACGAGGCCTTCGACGATCTCAACGATCTTCGGGTGCAGCAGCGGTTCGCCGCCGGGGATGGAGACCATGGGCGCTCCGCACTCTTCCACGGCCGCGAAACACTCCTCGGGCGTGAGCATGCGCTTGAGCACATGGGGCGGATATTGCACCTTGCCGCAGCCGGCGCAGGCTAGGTTGCAGCGGAACAGCGGCTCGAGCATGAGCACCAGCGGATACCGCTTGTTGCCGGTGAGCTTCTGCTTCCACACGTACTGGACCACTGTCCACACCTGTGAGATAGGAATTGCCATATTCGGATCGATCCTCCGGCGCCGTTCAGGCTCCCCTTTCAGGATAGCCGGAACCGCGCAAATTCATGCAGCATTGGAGCAGTGACGGGCATGGTTCGCGGCCCGCCAAACGCACACTACGCAGCGCGCTCCATGGCCCGCTTGTACGTGGTCAACGCCAACAGCGGGAAGTACTGCCGGTAATACGTGTAAGCCAGATAGAAGACCTTGGGGAAGCCCGTACCAGTGATAATTCCCTGCCGCTGCGCGCCCTCGCCCATCGACTCATCCCAGCTTCCGTCTTCGAGCTGCCGCTCGAGCAGCCAGCGCACGCCCTTGGCAACCGAATCGGAACGGTCGTCGCCCGCAGCAAGCAGTGCAAGCATCGCCCATGCAGTCTGCGAAGGTGTGCTCACGCCCTCGCCGCGCGTGTTAGGGTCGTCGTAGGTGCCACAGCTCTCGCCCCAGCCGCCGTCGGCGTTCTGCACCATGCGAATCCACTCAGCGGCCTGCTGCACCTGCGGCTCGTGCTGGTCGAAACCGACGGCCTCAAGGCCGCGCAGCACGAGGTAGGTACCGTAGAGGTAGTTGACGCCCCAGCGCCCGAACCAGCTGCCGTCGGGCTCCTGCTCTTTCAGAATGAACTCGATGGCCTTCTCAACGCGCTTGTCGTCACGCGTAAAGCCGTAGGCCGCCAGCATCTCCAATAAGCGGCCAGTGATGTCGGCCGTCGGCGGATCGAGCATAGCATTGTGATCCGCAAAAGGAATGTACTGGAAGATCATCTTGGTGTTGTCTTTGTCGAAGCTGCCCCAGCCGCCGTTTTTGCACTGCATGTCCCACTCCCAGTTGATGGCACGCTGAGCGACCTCATGCTGGTAGCGCTCGCGCGGGTTGTCGACCTGCTTGAGGGCGAGCAGGACCTGCGCGGTGTCGTCGGTGTCGGGGTAGAACTCGTTGTTGAACTCGAAGTAGAAACCGCCGGGCTCAGTGTGCGGAAGCTTCACTGCCCAGTCGCCCTTGTGGCGCACTTCCTTCGAGAGCATCCAGTCGACGGCCTTGAGCATGCGTGGATCGTCGCGCGGAATGCCGGCCTCGCCGAGAGCGAAGACCGCCTGCGCGGTATCCCACACGGGCGAGACACAGGGCTGCATGCGGAAAGTCGGCTCCGGCATATCTTCGGTGGCCTCGGCTTCGATGCCCAGCTTCTCAAACTCGTCGCGCGCGCGAATGACCTGCGGATCGTCCTCAGAGTAGCCAAGGCAGCGCAGCGCGATGATGGCATTGAGCATGGCGGGGTAGATGGCCCCCAGGCCATCGGACATCTCCAGCCGCTCCAGCAGCCACTTCTCTGCCTTCTTGATGGCGAGCTTGCGCAACGGACGGATGTG
>DATMUN010000518.1:0-3834 GCA_035563895.1 Occallatibacter sp.
CGCAGGACTCGGGCAACTCTGTTGCATCCATGTTGCTGGGAACAGCCAGCAGCGGCAGCACCTCGACGATCTCGCAGCAGTACTGGACCCGGCATTACTACGCGCCTTTCGTGCAGGACGACTGGAAGGTTACCCGCCGTCTCACGCTCAACCTCGGTGTCCGGTACGACGTCAACTCGCCAATCTGGGAGCGCCACAATCGTGTCGATTACGCGTTTAACCCGAGCATCGTTAACCCGGTAGACGCGCTGGTAGATCATTCACTCATTCCGAATGGCGGACAGGTGATGGGCGGCGTGACCTTCGTGGGAGTTAACGGCAATCCCGGAAGCTACTTTGCGCCGACGTGGTCTAACGTGCAACCGCGCGTGGGTGCGGCCTATGCCCTCGACGACAAGACAGTCATTCGCGGCGGCTTCGGAGAGATGTTCCGCAATCCCGTCCCGGGCGGAAACACACTGGGCTGGTCTTCGAGCACCAGCTATAACTCCACTTATGACGGCGGTAAGACTCAGGCGGATTCGCTGACTAATCCGTTTCCGAATGGCATCGTTGCGCCTACAGGTTCAGCTACAGGCGCTCTGACCGATCTCGGGCAGGGACCGTGGTTCATCAATCCAAAATATAAGACGCCGGGCATCTGGCAGTACTCGGCTGGCGTGGAGCGGGAGTTTCTGAAGAACGACACGCTCGAGCTTAGCTATGTAGGCAGCAAATCTTTTCGGCAAGATTCGTCGGACAACATCAACCACTGGGATCCGCAGTATGAAGCCACTTGTAACGTTGAAATGGGCGGCCTGGCATCAACCTGCAACAACGGCTATGTCACCAATCCATTTGAAGGGATCTCGGCCTTTCAGGGCTCGGGTTACTACAGCGCATCCACCATTCAGTATGGCAATCTCACACGTCCGTACACCGCATTTGGCGACATATGGGAGTACCAGCTGAACGATGGCAAAACCCACTACAACTCGCTGCAGTTGACGGGCATCCATCGGCAGGGCAAGAATCTGACCCTGCACGGAACATGGACCTGGTCGAAGTTGATGGGCTCGGGCGGATATTCTGACACGACCTATCGCGTGAAAGCGCACTGGTTGGATGGCAGCGATATTACTCATCGCGTCACTCTGTCGGGCGTCTATCTACTGCCTGTTGGCCGGGGACGTACATTCCTGGGTAATACGAACCACTTGGTTGACACCGTACTTGGCGGCTGGGAGTTAGGTGCACTCTTCATTTATCAGACTGGTACGCCCTGGAGTATGCCCGGGTCTCTTGAGTACCTGAAAAGCGCCTGGGTGCCACGGAGCAACGAAAACAACACTGCGGGCGGGTACAAGATGATCCGCGGAGTTAACGGGTGTATCTCCGATCCCTACGATGTTGTCAGCTCCGGCAGCATCTCCAATGATTGGACGGCGGATCACACATGCTCGCAGTCCGCGTTCCAGGTGCGCCCGCAGTACGGAGTCGTTGGCAACGTAGCCTACACAGGCATTCGCATTCCCAGCCTCTACCAGTTCGATACCAACCTGTCTAAAAACTTCGGACTCTACGAGAACCTCAAGCTGCAGCTCCGGCTCGAGGCGTTCAACGCACTGAATCATCCGCTGTGGCAGGAGGGGTATGACTCGACGGCAAACAGCCCGACCTTCGGCGCAATTCTGAAGGGGCCGTGGGGGCAGAGCAACTTGCCGCGCCAGGTCCAGGTTGCGCTGAAGTTGATGTGGTAGAACTCCTGACCTGGCTCGCGCCTTGCCTGCGGCAATGTGCGAGCCAGGCACAAGGAGCTTCCAGTTTGAGTCGAATCTGCGCGCATGAACGGCGACCGGATTCCGCAAACCGTGAAGGATTGGTTGAATATGTTTGAGAATGTATCGCATCGCCGAAAAAAACGGCACTTACCGCTTTGGCTCAGCCTCCTGCTGGTGTTCTTTGCTGCCTTGGCCCACGAGGCGCAAGCACAATACAGCACGAACGTGAACTTCAACACCAAGTACCAGACCTTCGAGGGCTGGGGGACATCGCTCGCCTGGTGGGCCAATGTGGTGGGCGGCTATCCAGACGCAAACAGAAACGACTACGTGTCGCGTGTATTCGATCCGACCTACGGTCTTGGTCTGAATATCGTGCGCTACAACATCGGCGGCGGTGAGAACCCGAAGTATCTGGCGCCTAACAGTCAGTACCTGCAGTATCGGGCTAACATGCCGGGCTTTCTGGCTTCTCCCACGGCAAGCTACGACTGGACGCAGGACGCGAATCAGCGTTGGGTGCTCCAGCAGTCGATCCAAAAGGGAGTGACGGTCGCCGAGGCGTTCTCAAACTCGCCGCCGTGGTGGATGACGAATAGCGGCTCAGTGACCGGCGCGACTGATGGAGGGAATAACCTCAACCCGACATACAACAGCGCCTTTGCCGATTATTTGACGAGTGTCGTACAGCAGTATCACGACACGTGGGGCATCACGTTCCGTACGCTTGAGCCGTTTAATGAGCCTTTGTCCACATGGTGGAAGTTCGGCGGCACCCAGGAAGGCAGCGGTTTCGATGCCGGCACGCAGAACAGCTTCGTCAAGGTGCTGGGCGCTTCGTTGGCTGCAAAGAGCATGACGTACACCTCAGTGAGTGCCTCGGACGAAAACAGCATCGATCAGGCGGTAGACACGTTCGCCGCGATGGATGCGAGCGCGCTGGGTTACATGGGCCAGGTGAATACCCACACCTACAACGGCTCGAACCGCAACACGCTGATGACCGATGCAGCGAACGCGAGCAAGCGCCTCTCGGTTTCAGAATACGGCGACGGCGATGCAACGGGATTGACCATGGCCGCGCAGATTCTAACCGACCTGAAAGGGATGCAGCCGAAGAACTGGATCTACTGGCAGGCTGTGGACAACTCCGGCGGGTGGGGCTTCCTGAACAACGCGCTCGATGGTACGAGTAACTACGGCTACGCATTTAATGAAAAGTATTACGTGATGGGGAACTTCTCTAAGTTCATCCGTCCCGGATATCAGTTCATCGATATCGACGACTCCAACTCTGTCGCAGCCTACGACGGCAATGGCGCGCTTATCATCGTGACCGTCAACTCATCAACAACTGCGCAAGAGGTCACCTATAATCTGCAGAACATTCCTGCAGCAATGGGCGCGGGTCCGTGGAACGTGCAGGCATACCGCACTTCAGCGACCGAAAACCTAGCGGCACAACCGATGTTCGAGGTCTCCGGCGGCACATTCTATCGCCGCATACCTGCCAACTCTGTGACCACATTTGTGATCACCAATGCCACGACGATTCCTGTCGTCGATGGTGCGCAGTACATTCTGTATACCGACTGGAACTACAGCTCCAACATCAGCAGCGGCGACATCAAGGATATCCAGGTTGCGGAAGAAGGCGGCTGGGATACAGCTGCCGGCAAGCAACTCGACGTTTGGAGCACGGGCCAGTCCACGCTGGGTTCGTCCTCTGCCGGAGCTAACCAGGTGTGGACTGCCCATGCTGCGGGCGGATCGAACTGGGTCTTCACAAATCTGAACAGCGAGAACAAAGGCAACGCGCTGGCGCTGGACGTAGCGGGGACTACGATCGGTTCTCAGGTAGTGCAGAATCCGCGCACGGACAACGTATCTCAGCTCTGGTCGCTGGATCCGGTGAACGACGGCAGCAACTCCTACCGCATCGTCAATACGCAGTCGGGCCTCGATCTGGAAATGACAGGATGGTGGGGCTCAGGCCTCGACCTCGACAGCGAAACCAATAGCCAGAAGGTGAATGGTTGGACCACACCGCTGCACTGGCATCTCATTCCATTCC
>DATMUN010000519.1:0-5577 GCA_035563895.1 Occallatibacter sp.
TCACCGGCTGGCCGTCCGGCCCGATGATCTGCATCCGGAACAGGAAGCGCACGGTGTCTTCCTGGAACTTGAGCATCATCGCTTCGAACATGTCGAACGACTCGCGCTTGTAGGCCACCAGCGGATCCTGCTGCGCATAACCACGTAGGCCGATGCCTTCCTTCAAGTGGTCCATGGAGAGCAGGTGCTCCTTCCACAGGCCGTCGATCACCGAGAGCATCACCATGCGCTCGTGGTAGCGCATCGTCTCAGAGCCCAGGATCTTCTCCTTGGCCTCGTAGCCAGCCTTCAGCTGCTCGTAGATAGCGTCGCCGAGTTCGTGACGCGAGAGCTGCTGCGGGTCGATACCCGCGGCAGAGAGCGACAGGCCGAAGTGACCCACCAACTTCTCGTCCAGGCCCTTCAGGTTCCACTGGTCCGGGCGCACATCCTCACCGGCAAACTCATCGAGAACGCTGCTCAGAATGCCCGCCACATACTCGTCGAGAATGAGCTCGCGCTGATCGACGCCTTCCAGCAGGCCGCGGCGCAGGCTGTAGACGGCCTCGCGCTGCTTGTTCATCACGTCGTCGTACTCGAGCAGATGCTTACGTGCCTCGAAGTTCTGCGCTTCAACTGCCTTCTGCGCGCCCTCGATGCGTTTGGAGATCATCTTCGACTCGATGGGCACGCCTTCTTCCATGCCCAGCCGTTCCAGCAGCGTGCTGACCCACTGCTTGGCGAAGATGCGCATCAGGTCGTCTTCGAGCGAGAGATAGAAGCGCGAAGCGCCAGGGTCACCCTGTCGGCCTGCGCGGCCGCGCAGCTGGTTGTCGATACGCCGCGACTCGTGCCGCTCCGTACCCAGAATGAACAGGCCGCCCGCGTCGATCACCTTCTCGTGCTCGGCCCGGGCCGCCGACGCATGAATGTCGTTCACCTCAGCCCAGTCGCCATCCGCAACTTCGAACTCCTGCCCCGCGTAGTAGAAGCGCAGGAAGCCATGCGGCGCTGATGGATTGATGGCTCCCTCGGCGGCAGAGATGGCACGCGCGCGTCCCTTCTTCACCAACTCCTGGCGCGTCGTAAAGTCCGCATTGCCGCCCAGCAGAATATCCGTACCGCGGCCTGCCATGTTGGTGGCGATGGTGACCGTGCCGAGACGCCCGGCCTGCGCCACGTACTCCGCTTCCTTCTCGTGGTGCTTGGCGTTCAGCACAACGTGCTTCACGCCCTTGCGCGCCAGAATGTTCGAGAGCAGTTCGCTCTTCTCAATCGACGTGGTGCCCACAAGCACAGGTTGATTCTTCTCGTGCAGTTCGGCAATCTCGTCCGCAACAGCCTTGTACTTTTCCTTCGCGGTGCGGAAGACCACATCGGCGTTCTCGATGCGCAGCATCGGCTTGTTCGTCGGGATGACGACGATCTCGAGCTTGTAGATCTTCTCGAACTCGGCGGCCTCGGTCTCGGCCGTGCCGGTCATGCCGCTCAGCTTCTGGTAGAGGCGGAAGTAGTTCTGGAAGGTGATGGTGGCCAGCGTCTGGTCTTCCTTGCGGACGGTCACGCCTTCCTTCGCTTCCACGGATTGGTGCAGACCGTCAGACCAGCGACGGCCCGGCATCAGGCGGCCCGTGAAGGTGTCCACGATGATGACCTCGCCGTCCTTCACCACGTAGTCCACGTCGCGCTTGTAGAGTGAGTGCGCCTTGATGGCGGTCTCAACGTAGTGCTTCAGGTCCCAGTTCTCGGCGTCGGCAATGTTGTCGATGCCCAGCGCTTTTTCAATCGTGATCCAGCCGTCGTCGGTCACGCCGATGGTCTTGTGCTTCTCGTCCACCACGTAGTCGCCGGAGAAGTACTTCTGTCCTTCGACGAGCTGAATGCCGAGCTCGGCCTGGCGCTTGTGGTCGAGGAAGTCGACCTCTTCGCCCTTCTCGAGCTGAGGGATGATTTTGCGGACGCGCGCGTAGTTGTCGGTCGTCTGGTCCGTCGGGCCGGAGATGATCAGCGGCGTACGCGCTTCGTCGATCAGGATCGAGTCCACTTCGTCGACGATGGCGTAGTAGTGGTCGCGCTGCACGCAGTCCTTCAGCTCGAACTTCATGTTGTCGCGCAGGTAGTCGAAGCCGAACTCGTTGTTGGTGCCGTAGGTGATGTCGGCTCCGTAGGCGGCGCGGCGCTCGTCGTCGCTCAGGTCATGCACAATGACGCCTACGCTCAGTCCGAGGAACTCGTAGATCTTGCCCATCCACTCGGCGTCGCGCTTGGCCAGGTAGTCGTTCACGGTTACCACGTGCACACCATGGCCCGCGAGCGCGTTCAGGTAGCAGGGCAGTGTGGCGACGAGCGTTTTGCCTTCGCCCGTCTTCATCTCGGAGATCTTGCCCGAGTGCAGCACCATGCCGCCAATCAGCTGCACGTCGAAGTGGCGCATCTGCACAGCGCGCCAGCCCGCTTCGCGGACCGCGGCAAAAGCCTCGGGCAACAGCTCGTCCAGCGCCTCGTGCTCGGCCGCCTTGATGGCGTCCTTGTCCGTGATGCCTTCGAGCTTTGCGGCAATGCGCGCGCGGAACTCGACGGTCTTGTCGCGAAGCTGCTCGTCGGTGAGAGCCTTCATCTCGGGCTCAATGGCGTTGATGGCGGCAACCGTTGGCATCAGGCGCTTGATGGCGCGCTCGTTTGCGGTGCCGAAGATGGCTGTGAGGGCTTTATCGAAAAACACGCGAAATTCTCCAATTACCAGTGTGAAGGCCGTACACGTCAGCGGCTGGCCGTGGCAATGCCTGAATGGACATGCAGGCCGCGCCGCGCAAAGGCGACGAACTACACCAGTGAGGGCGGGGGACGCTGGAATGAGGCAGGAAGAAGCGGTAATGAGGGTGCAAGTGCGATCCGCGCGGGCGTAGCTGCAGGCAGGCCCAGCAGCGCCAACCCGACAAAGCAGACCGGCAGAAAGGCTACCCAGGTGCCGGTGCGCGCATCGCGGAAGATGCCGCTTCTGGAGCCGCGCTGCGCATAGCGCGCCGCGCCGGACTTGGCCGCTACCGAAGCGCTGTGACTCTTGACCAGGAAGTGCAGGACCGGGTTGGCATAGGCGCGGGCCGAATCCAGCCCAGCCTCGGCGCGGGAAACAGACGCAAGCGAGATGGCGGCAATCGCCACCCAGATCCATGCGTGTTTGTTCCGCGTGCCTATCACAGGTTAGTCCTTCTTATATTGTCCCATATTCAGCTCTCAGCCGCCCCCCGGCTCAGAAAACGGCCGAATCCCCTCCAACGATGCAACCCAAAGACATAGAAATGGCATTCCCATACTCTGAGTGCGCCTTCCGCGCTAGAGTTTAAGAATCAGGGCCATCGTTAACCAACCTTCTGTAAAGGGAACCGCTGAGGCGTTGAGGTACAAATAGCGAATGCTGCTCCGGATGAGGCCAGGCGGCTGGGCGCACGCGGCAGTTGTGCTGGCGTGCACGGCACTATGCGACTGGGTTGCGTTGCGTGTGCTGGGCGGCGAGTCGAGCTTTCTGCTGCTCTGGCCGGTCACCGCCGTGGGGCTGGCCCTGGTACTGCCTTTCAGTTCCTCCCGGGCTGAACGGGCGCGCCTCGTAGTCGCGTTCGGACTGGGGATGCTGCTGGGCAGCGCAACGACAGCCCTTCCCGGCTGGATCTTGTTCTTCCTCGCAGGGGCGAATGCTCTGGAGTTGTGGGTTGGCGCTTCGCTGCTGCGCGACTCCGTCACCTCGTTCGACGATCTGAAAAAGCTGAGACGGGTGGGCCGGTTCGGCCTGGTGGCGTTGCTCTGCGCGGTGGGACGCGCGGAACTGGTGACGTCGCCGCTGGTAAATATGCGCGACGCAGATCATCTGATGACCTGGTTCCGGGTGGTTGCCGCTGACAGCCTGGGAACAGTCATCCTGCTGCCATGCCTGCTCTACCTGGCCTCGGCGCGCCGCAGCGCGCGGCACTTTGAACCGGCGCGCGTGCGATGGGCGGCGGTGCTGGCGCTGCTGCTGGCGGTGGTTACGGTGGCAGCGTTTTATCAGCGTGACCTGCCGCTCCTCTTCCTGGTGTCGCCGCCTCTGCTGGCGCTGGTGTTTGTGTCCGGTACAGAGGGAGCTGTGGTGGGCAACCTGCTCGTGGTGGTGGTGGGCGGGTGGTTCACTGAGCTGGGCCGCGGACCGATCAGCCTGGTGCGGTTTGAGTCCTACGACGCACGGATGCTGATGTTCCAGTTCTTTGTCGCCACGGTGGTGGCGCTGGCGCTGCCTGTCGGCGCGCTGCTGGACGAGCGGCGCCGTGCCGAACTGGCCGTGCGCGAAGGCCAGCTGATCTACACAAAGCTGCTGGAGCACGCCGAGGGCATGATGGTTCTACTCAGCCGCGATGGTGAGCGGCGCGTTGCCTCAGCCGCCGTGACCGCGGTGACCGGCTGGAGCCCGGAGCAGTTTCTGGCTCAGGGTGAGCTGGGACCGGTGCACGCCTCCGACCAGAGCCAGGTGCAGGAGTTTCTGCGGCACCTGCAGTTGGGCGAGGATCGGCAGCCGTTGCGCTTCAGACTCCTGCGCCAGAACGGCAGCTACCTCTGGGCAGAGGCGGTGGCGCGGAGTTACCCGGGGTTCGCGGACGGCGAACACGGCGGGCACGTCATCAGCATTCGCGATGTCTCCGAGCAGGTGCAGATGGAAGATGCCTGGAGCGCCGAGCGCGCGGCAATGGCGCGCGAGCAGAACCGGTTGGCGACGCTGGCCATCAAAGACGAGTTGACCGGGCTGCTGAACCGGCGCGGGTTCAACAGCCAGATCCTCTTTGAAATGCAGCGCAAGGACCGCACCAAGGCGCCACTTTCGCTGCTGCTGCTGGATATCGATTTTTTCAAGCAGATGAACGATAAGCTTGGCCATGCCCGTGGCGATGAATGTCTGAGGGCTATTGGTGAGGTGCTGCGCAGCGCCACACGGCGCGTAACGGACACGGCGGCGCGGGTGGGCGGCGAAGAGTTTGCCGTACTGCTGGCGGCCACTGACGCGGAGGGCGCCTACCAGGTGGGGCAGGCGATTCGTCAGGCAGTAGCAACGCTCGGGATCGAGCATCCAGGCTCGTCGTTCGGGCATTTGACGGTCAGCGTCGGCACCGCGACCATTCCCTCAGATCGTATGGCCTCTATGGAAGAACTGCTCGAAGCGGCAGACCGTGCACTCTATGCAAGCAAGCATTACGGCCGCAATCGCGTTTCCGGAGGCGCACTGGTGGGCAGAACAACCGCCGAACTGCGCGGGGAGACAGCGTAAGTTAGCGGAATGCTAGACGGCAGCGTGCAGCCCCGTTAGCCGCTCGGCTACAGCCTCTACCACCTGCTCGTGCACCTCATCGATGGTGAGGTTGCCTTCGATCAGCACCACACGGTCCGGCTCGCGCGCAGCCAGCGCACGATAGGCCTGCCACACGCGGCGAAAGAAGGCCTCCTGCTCCTGCTCGAAGCGGTTTTCGTCCGGCCCCTGCTGCTCGATCTGCCGCTCGTTGCGGCGGCGCGCACGCTCCAGACTGCGCTCCAGCGAGGGCAGCAGCAGCAGCGTCAGGTCCGGCTGCAGATCGCCGCAGA
>DATMUN010000520.1:0-2814 GCA_035563895.1 Occallatibacter sp.
GGCTGGAGGTGGTGGGCGTGGTGGAGGACGGGAAGTATCGCTCGCTGACGGAGGACCCACAGCCGGCGATGTACTTCAGCTACCAGCAACTGCCGGACAGCGAGACGGTGCTGGCGGTGCGGTCAGACCGCGATCCGCAGGAGTTGACGCAGGCGCTGACGGGCAAGCTGCGCGGGCTGGATGCGGGGTTGCCGTTCACGGTGATTCGGTGGACGGAGGAGATGAACGGCGCGCTGTTTGCCGCACGAGTGGCGACGGTGGCGCTGGGCGTGCTGGGGCTGCTGGGCGGAATGCTGGCGGTGACGGGCATCTTTGGGATGGCGTCGTATGTGGTGAGCCGGCGGCTGCGAGAGCTGGGGATTCGCGTGGCACTGGGCGCGGGACGCAAGCAGGTGCTGCAGACGGCGCTGGGCCGGGCGCTGCGGCTGATGGCGATTGGGTCAGTGGCCGGGTTGGTGCTGGGCGTGCTGGCGGCGAAGGTGCTGGCGCACATTGTGTACCAGGCGTCGTCGAAAGACCCGCTGGTGCTGTGCGGCGTGGCGGCGACGATGTTGCTGCTGGGGCTGGTGGCGACGTGGATTCCGGCGCGGCGTGCGCTGGCGGTGGATCCGCTGGTGTTGTTGCGGGAGGAGTGAAAGGCAGTGGCTAGGGACGAGGGGGCAGGGGGCAGTTTGTCGTGACGGGGTGAGGTGCCTTTCAGACTGCGCTGCGGCAGAATGGGTAGCTCCGTGCTGCGGTAGAACAAGATTCCTTCGGCATGGGGTGGGACATCTGGCTACGGGTGTCTATTCTATTGTCTTGATCAGGCGATAGCGTTCAAGAGTGATGACAGCACGAACCGCGGATGCGCCAGCGGGATAACGGAGACGCGCAAACGCTACCCAGGCATCGCGATATTTCTCCCAGGATGCTTCTACGCGAGAGAGATTTTCTGCTGTAACGGCGCCCTGACCAATCTCTTCCTCTGTGTGGGGTCGCAGTTGCTGTAGCTTTTTCCGATATTCGCGACGCAACAATTCATCTGCCGTGGCGATTTGCTTATCGGACAACGTCGGCCACTGCTTGCGCTCGAAGTGAACGACCTCGGTGTGAAAGAGGTTGTTGAGGATGTTTTCTGAGCCGATGGTGCGTATGCTGCGGATGGTTCCGCCTTGATCAACTTCGTGAACGTGTGTCTTGATGTATTTGCTCTGCGCGGCGAGCAGATTTGCAAACGCTGTTTGTTGGTCCGGGGCCATGGAAGACTTTAGCGAGTTGTAGTAACGGCTTCTACGGTCATCGCCTATCTGAGAGGCATAGCTGCTGCAGAAACTCATCGTCATGGTTGAAAGGGCGTATCACAAAACTCGAATGGGTTGGCAGGGTGGGACGATTCGCTTGCCTTCGCGATGTCCGGCGAAGCGAGCCGAACCATTGCTTCTTCTGCCTCACAGGCAAAGCGCATGGCTAACGGGATGTTGCGTTTGACTCCTGCGCCGTTGAAATAGATATCGGCGAGGATGAGCGAACCGCCAACGATCCAAGCGGTGGGTTCGGCTTGATTTTGTGGGAGATTAACCTGTTGGGCCTTCCGCTCTTGCCATGCGCAGGCACGGGCTTCGGCGTAGTTCGTCGTGCGGCCGATGCCGCGATACGAACGATACGACGCACATGCTGGGAAGATCGTCGGAGTTGGAGTCTCTTCGGCATCTGCGGGAAGCGGGACGGATGTGCAGGCGGAGCAGTCTGCGGGTAGAGCCGCTTTTGTGGTTTGTCCGGCGGCGGCCGCGTGTAGTGCGATTGCGAGGACGGTGGCAAGCGCGAAAGCGAGAACTTGTGTGCAGTGGCAACGTGCGCGGGGCATTTGCGGAAGTATAGGCGAGAGGGGGTCTTGTGGGGTTGTTGGCTTGGTTTCCGAACCTTCGCTCACACTACGCCGATGAATGGATATCCATGGTCTGTGGCTGGGATGGATCGCTCAGGGGCTGAAGCCCGCTCTTATTTCTTCTGGCGTTTGCGGCACGACTGAAGTCGTGCCCTGACACAGGGCTCTGTTGTGGCTGGGATGGGGCTTGCTTTCCCGGGTCCGAACACACGGACCTCCACCCCACGAACGAAGACCTGTCCGTGGGGACCCCGGACCCGGGGCACCCATTTTCCGTGCTACAGGTGGAATTTGCCTGGAATGAGCCCGTGCGCTGAGAGCGCTGCGGGCGTTTGAGCAGGCCGCGAGCGAACGCGGGATGCAACTCTGTTTTTGCTCTAGTCGGCGGCTTGGGCGGCGGCCAGGCGGCGGGCTCTGGGGGCTGCGGTTAGCCAGTAGAAGACAGGGCCGAGTAGCGCCACGATGAGGGCGAAGAGGAGTGCCGGGAATGAGCCCAGCTTTTCGTCGCGAGAGGCCCAGAGGGCGTAGCCGATGAGTGCCGTTGGGCCGAGGGCCAGGGCGCAGGCGAAGGCGAGAGATCCGGCCTTGAAGGGGCGCGGGAGGTGCGGCTCACGCAGGCGCAGGACGATGAGCGCGACGAACTCGAGGATGAGGCTGGAGCCGTAGAGGATGAGGTCGATGGAGATGAGGCGCTCGAAGGGGAGCTTGAGGGCGAGGGCCCAGGCGAGTCCGCAGGCGAGGACGCTGACCCACGGTACGCCGCGGGCGTTGCGGCGGGCGAGGACGCGGGGGAGCATGCCGTCTTCAGCCATAGCCATAGGCAGGCGGGTGTAGCTCATGACGAGGGCGTTGAACATGCCGATGCCGGTGATGGCTCCGCCAGCGACGATGGCGATGCCGAGCGCAGGTCCGCCGAGAGCGCGGGCTGCGACCATCCAGTCGCCGGTGGA
>DATMUN010000521.1:0-2274 GCA_035563895.1 Occallatibacter sp.
GAGGTTCTGACCAGCCCCCCAAGGCCGGTTCTCCTGCCTCCAGCCGCGTAAGTCCACTTAACCAAACGGAGAAACACGATGCCCCGCGTAAAACGCAGTACCAAGCGGAGTGACCGCCGCAAGAAGATTCTTGAGCGCGCAAGTGGTTACTTCCTCACGAAATCGAAGCTCTATCAGGCAGCCCAGGAAGCCGTGGAGCGCGGCCTCAAGTTCGCGTACAAGGGCCGCCGCGAGAAGAAGCGCCAGTTCCGCTCGCTGTGGATTGTGCGTATCTCGGCCGCTGCCAAGCTCAACGGCACCAGCTATTCGCAGTTCGTGAACGGCCTGAAGAAGGCCGGCATCGAGCTGGACCGCAAGATCCTGGCCGACATCGCCGTGCACGACGCCGCCGGCTTCACCAAGCTGGCCGAGCAGGCCAAGGCCGCTCTCGCCGCCGAAAAGAAAGTCGCTTAATCCGAATCACCAGTTCTGATAGCGCAACGTAGAAGGCCCGAAGCATCCGCTTCGGGCCTTCAGTTTTTGCCAGCTCTCACCGTTAGCTGTTTCTACAATCCTGGGCGTTGTAGGGGCACACAGTTCCTGCAATAATGATCGCTCATTCGAGAGGGATTAGCGACCGACGGACAGGATATCAGTTGCTTTAGCCGCGAGTCTGGCCGAAGACTGACATTGCAACTAGTCCAGGAATTACGGGGCCCATCTCGTTTCGTTTGTGCTTTGCAGAGAGCGGCTATTTCTTGTTTTTGGTCGCCTTCTGCTTTGCCCAGCGCCGTTTTACTGCTTCTGCTACGCGTGCCACCCCGCAGGTGTGAGATTACGTTTCTTCTTTGCAGGTTTGGCTGCTTTTACGATCTGCCGGTCCACGCCGTCGTCGGCAGATAAGGTGTCCCGTGATGCCACTCTTCGAGAGTGAACAGATAGCTGAAGAATTGGTACACGGCATTCTTTTCGAGTAGCTTTAATCCAATCGAAACGCTGAGATGTCCTTCAAGCAGCGTGGCCGTCTTTTCAAGATCAACCAGCATCTGCGTGGTGTCGGCGGCGTGCTCCGTAGGCTTACGGGCGAAGGCCGCGGCCCTCGGCGGCTCCAGCGTCAAGCACCAATGCAGATCGATACGCCGGAAGCCTGCGGTCTTGTCGAGGAAAGACAGACGGTTGTCCACAAATACCTGTGTGAGAGGGTTCTCGTACTGCATCTTGCGCGGCATGTCGAATCCAGAGATAACGCGCGTGTACTGGTAGAGGCACTATCCAGCCAGCGCCCCAGCCGAGAACGGCGGTGCCAAACAGTGCGCCAAGAAGTCCAGGAATAGCATCTTGGAACCGTCCTGACATCATGCGGATTCCGGCGAAGATGAGTCCGCCGAAACAGATGACTGCGCCCGCATAGATGACGAAGGTCTTGAAGGTCGACATAAGCGTGGTCGCGCCATAGAAGTCCATCGTTCCCTGCACGTGTGCCAGGCCTACGAAGGAGACGGTCATCAGGGAGGGAGCAATCACGCAAGTTATGCGGGTGGGATTACGGGTTGAGACGAGGCTTGCCAGTCCCTTGGCAAGAGCGGTCTTCGTGTGAAAAAGAGGGTTCGGATACTGCGCTTCATCGGCACCTCCAGCGACTGGTTTCAGTCGCGAATGTGTCGTAAACGTATGCGCACTCTTCCGGAAGAGTCCAATAACTTATTGGATGCGCTGGGAGACTCAGTGAAGCTTCCCGTCGGCATCAAAAGCAAACAGCCCAAGGAACTCATGTCTGCTCTTGGGCTGTTCTGTCTCCGTCGGAATCTAGGTGAAGAAGGTGACAGCGGAATGTGTTCGAGTACCGATCCGGCATATTTCAGCTTATGCGTCTAGCTACGTTTTTCTGCAACTCTGGACAAGTTTTCCGCAAATCTGGACAGTTTTTCCGCCAACCTACAAATACAGGCGTCGCTAGATGTCCAGGTTCTTCACATCCAGCGCATTGTCTTCGATGAACTTGCGGCGTGCTTCCACATCCTCGCCCATCAGCGTTGTGAAGATCGTCTCGGTCTCGGCAATGTCTTCGAGCTTCACCTGCAGCAGCGTGCGCCGTTCAGGATCCATCGTCGTCTCCCACAGCTGCGGAGCCGTCATCTCGCCCAGCCCCTTGTAGCGCTGCACATCGTAGTCCTTCTTGCCCTGCTCCACGATGTAGGTGAACAGCTCGCGCGCGGTTTGCTTCTCCACCGGCTCGCGCGAGATGCGAGAACCGCGCCGCGGCGTCTTCTCCTTCGCCTCGCCCTCTTCGCCTTC
>DATMUN010000522.1:0-2975 GCA_035563895.1 Occallatibacter sp.
GGGGGGGGGGGTAGGGGGGTGCATACCGCTTCTCGTCGACTGAACTCTGCCCCTGCTGCAGGTAGCAGGAGTAGCCCGTACAAGCATTGTGCCGCGAATGGGTGAAATGATCTGCAAATGTGCTGCGCGTCAGGATGCTACGCCGCCTGCAGCTCCAGTACGATGCCCGCGCCACGCGGCTTCAGGTTCACGGCCGAGATGCGCCCGTTGTTCTCACGCAGAATTGTCGCGCACAGGCTCAGGCCCAGCCCAGCCGTCTCGCCAGCCGCCTGCGCCGGCACAAACGGGTCGAACGCCCGTGCCGGATACAGGAATCCCGGCCCGGAGTGCGCGATCATGATCTTCACATTATCGTTTTCCGCCGAGGCGTCGATGCGCACGGTGCGCTCGCTCGGGATGTCGATTCCGTCCACCGCTTCAATTGCGAACTGCAGGCAATAGAGCACGGCCTGGCGCACCTGTTGCGCATTGCCCAGCGCTCGCGGCAACGTCGACTCCACATGCAAACGAAAATCTATTGAGCGGTGCATGAACTCCGAGCGGTGCAGCTGCTCCATGTCTTTCAGCAGCTCGGTCACGGAGATTGCCGCATACTGGTCGCTCTGCCCCTTCGACATGCGCGACAGGCTATCCAGCGTGGCGCGCATGTTGCGCGCTTCGGTCAGGATCGCCTCCACGCCCTTGCGCTCCTGCGCGTTCATCGCCGGCGTCACCTGTAGCAGCGAGGCATAGCCCAGAATCACCGTCAGCGGATTGTTCAGCTGCCGCGTTACGTTGTTCGCCAACTGGCCCAACCCGGCAAACTTCTCCGCGTCTATCAGCTTTTCCAACATCATCGTCTGGCTGCGGGCTGACTGAATGCGCGCCGCCAGCATCTCCACCGGCAGCAGGTCGTCCGCGCGCAAAGGTTGCCCGGCATCGCGCAACCCACCCAGCAGAATGGCGCCCTCCGTCGTGGTGCGCCCGCGCAGCGCTGTCGCGATAAACTCCGTCAGGTGCAACCGCTCCAGATCGTCGCCCGGCACCAGCCACGGCTCCAGGCTCAGCCGCGAAGAGTGGCTGTGCTCCGCCACGGGCACTTCGTTCTCGGCCGTCAGGAATCCAGCCGCCGTGATCCGCGCCGTAAGAGCGTCCAGAGCGTTCGCTGCCGCCTCGTCAATGCCCGCAGTGCCCGCCAGCCGGTATTGCCCGCTGCCCTGCAGCAGGATCAGGGCCGCCTGCGAAAATCGGCTGCTCTCCACAATCGCCTGGCAGATCTGGCTGGCTTGCCGGTCAAAGTCTTCCACGCGCCGCCGCGACAACACCACGCTGGCGTAGGACTCCAGCTCCCGCCGCGTGTGGCGCTCGCGTTCCTCGGCTGTCTGACCGGCCACAAGCTGGTCTTCGAGCGCCAGCACGATCAGGCCGATCGCCGTGACCACCTTGCCGAAGATCGTCAGGCCGTCGACCACTGCCATCAACTGCGGATATGTTTGAGCAAACGGCAGAATCTCAGTAAACCGGACCGACCACGCCAGGAAGCCCAACCCGCTCAACAGTGTGCCGCTCGAGATCCTGCGGAATACGTAGAAGATGAGCAGAGCAGTGGAGAAGTGCAGTGCGTTTTCGACAAACACCAGCGGCCAGTTGCCGCGGACAGCAACGCAGACCCACAGCGACGCTCCACCCAGGCTGATGCAAAGTGCCAGGCCTATCCATGTGGGCATTGAACCGCGTGCAAAGGCCCAGAAGCAGCCGACCAGCAGGGACGCTGCACCAAGCGCGGGAAAGATGAGTAGAAACAGGCTCGCCGGCATCTCGCCGTGATACTTGCCATTCAGCAACAGCGCATAGATGACCAGCGGAATAGCAAAAGGAATCGCGTAAGGAATGCGCCGCGAGCCCACCCTGAAGGTCAACAGAGAAAACGAGGCAAGAAACAGCACCGAGCTGATGAGCGAGGCCGACTGCCCCACCGCCACCACCCAAGGATGTGTCACCGGATCGGAGTAGTTGCCAAAGCCCAGTTGGTAGTGCTGCAGCATCCGCACGCTAGCGAATACAAATCCCAGCAACCACAAAAGAGTACGCGGCTCACGCGAGCGCCTGTACAGCTGCGCAAAGACGAGCAGCAGCAGTGCCGTCAACACAAACGCCGCGAGCTGAATGCTGTTTAGCATGCCAGCCGGTACTCCTCCTCAAGCCATGGTACCGGTTGCCAGTGAGCTAATTCCTTATTCTGCAGGAAGATTCCGGACCTGGTGATTCCGGTTCCACAAACTTCCGGCAAGGGCGCCCAGGCATCCGACGGATGGAGACACTCCACCCCCATGTGATCCTCCACGCGATTCTGCCCTGTTCCCGCCGGGCTGTATATGCGTCTAAGGTGGTAGAGAGCGCGAGCCGCCGGCGTGCATCTCCCCGCGGGGTCCACATCCCCAAAGCCCGGCGGCAATCGCAACAAGGAGCCTCCCGCAGTGCGCATCTCTTTTGGTTTCACCATTTTGGCAATTGCGCTCGCGCAGGCCGCCGTTGCCCAGGACAAAGACAGCTTTACTCCCATGGCCCTCGATGCCGGCTTCGGCCGCATGGATGTCTCCGCACCCGACATCCCCACCGAGACCATCATTCAGAAATTTGCCACCAAGGAAACAGAGTTTCAGGATGCGCTGAACCACTACACCTATCGCCGCACAGCCCGCGTGCAGACCATCGACGACGACAACAAAGTAGACGGGGAATATTACGAAGTTGATGACGTCATGTTCGATACAGCGGGCAAGCGCACAGAGCGCGTCGTCTTCGCCCCACCGAACACCCTGCAGCGGGTCATGATGTCGCCGTCGGACTTGCAGGACATCCAGCACGGCTACCCCTTCGTTCTCACCACCGGCCAGGTGCCAGACTACGACATTAAATATGTGGGCCGCCAACAAGTGGACGAGGTCGATTGCTACGTCTTTGAAGTGAGCCCAAAAAAGATCGACAAAGGCCGA
>DATMUN010000523.1:0-12936 GCA_035563895.1 Occallatibacter sp.
TGCCGGATTCCTGGCAGCGCCGTTCAAATCGAGGGTTTGGTTAGTACACCAGCTTCAACTCCAGCCCCTTGCCGTCGTCGGTCACCAGCGCAGTGACGCGATGGTGTTCGGAGTCGAACCCCGTCGCCACTGCGGCTGCTCCCTTGCCATCGAGCGCCGAGACGGTCGCGCTCGATGCAGGCCGCGCTGCTCCGTAGACCTCCACTGCAAGCTGCTGCCACCACGGCTGGTAGCTGCCTTCGCGTGGAGCTACGTTCACCACTACACCCTCGCCCGAAACCCGGCAGGTGAACTTCGCACGCAGGTAGTCCCCTTTGCGGAAGTCATAGCTTACGCCGTCGTCGAGATACAGGCTGCCCGTGCAGTCGCTGCCCTGGATGGTTGGCGGATACACACGCAGCGTCAGCGGCCCGACCGGCTTCTCGTCCGTGCTCTGCACCAGCGGCTGCTCCGGCACAATCGACCCGGCGCGGACAAACACCGGCAGCGTCTCCAGCGTGCGGTGGATGCGCACCTCCGGCTGGACCACGGGCGTGTTGTCGATGGCCTTGCGGCCCGTCGAGCCCTCCACGCGCACGCCGGTCCAGTAGTCGTACCAGCCCACCGGCGGCAGCGCCACGGTGTAGTCGTCCATCTCATCGGGGTATGGGCTCTGCGCCACCAGCAGGCTCTCGCCCAGCAGGAACGAGCCTGCGTTGGAGAGGTCCAACGGCGAGCCGTCTTTTGCGCCATGCGGGAATTCGAGGAACATCGGCCGCATGATCGGCAGGCCCGTGCGGCTCATCTCCTCGGCGGTTGAGTAGATGTACGGCAGCAGGCGATAGCGCTCTTCGATGTAGCGCCGCCGCAGGCTCACGTCTTCCGGAGTGCCGTTCTCCCACGGCTCCTGCGGAAACGTTCCAATCGCCGTGTGATCGCGGTCGATCGGCTGGAAGGCGGCCACCTCGAGCCAGCGCGTCAACAGCTCCGGCTGCGGAGAAGCGGCAAAGCCGCCCACGTCGGCTCCGGCCATCGCGAACCCGCTCAGGCCAAGGTTCACAAGCTGCGGAACGGTCTGCCTCAGGTGGCTCCAGTTGCTGGAGTTGTCGCCGGACCACGTCGCCGCGTAACGATGTCCGCCCGCGTAACTGGCGCGCGTCATCACAAACGGCCGCATGTTCGGCGCGATCTTCAGCAGTCCCTCAAACGTGCCGCGCGAGTTCTCCATCCCGAAGACGTTGTGAATCTCCAGATGGTTTGCCGTGCGTGGCGCAAACCCGGGTTCGTCGATACGGTGCTGAATGTTGTCCGGCATGGTCTTCGAGGCCACCTCGAAGATCGCCGGCTCGTTCATATCGTTCCAAAAGCCCGCAACACCCTTTGCCACAAAGTCCGAGTAGAGCGTGCCCCACCACTCGCGCGCAGCCTTCTGCGTAAAGTCAGGAAACACGGCCTTGCCCGGCCACACCACACCCACGTAGGTCGAGCCGTCGGGATTCTTCACAAAGTGGTCGCCCGCCGTGCCTTCGTCATAGGGCTTGTAGCCCGCATTCGGCAGGTCGGCGATATGCAGGTCCGTGATGACGATCGTGTGCAGGTGCTCGGCCTTCAGGTCTTGAATCATCTGGTCGAAGTGCGGAAAGCGCTCCGGGTCCACGGTGAAGGGCCGGTTCTTCTGCTGATAGTCGATGTCCAGCCAGATCACGTCCGCCGGAATCTGCTCGCTGCGCAGGCGCGAGGCAATGCGCCTTACCTCGGCCTCGGGATAGTAGCTGTAGCGCGACTGCTGGTAGCCCAGCGTCCACAGCGGCGGCAGCGGCGTCTTGCCCACCAGCCACGCCCACTCCTCGGTCACGGCCTTCGGGTCGGGGCCGTAGAAGATGTAGAAGTCCAGCGGCCCGCCCTCAGAGCCGAACGCGTAGGCATCGCGGTGCTCCTTGTTGAAGTCGAAGCTTGCGCGCCACGTGTTGTCCAGAAAGATGCCGCCAGCCACGCCCTTGCGGAAGGTCATGAAGTAGGGAATCGACTTGTAGATCGGGTCGGTCGACTCCTGCCATCCGAAGGCGTCGGTGTTCCAGTCCGTGAAGGCCTCATTGCGCCGGTCGAGCGGGCCCGGCTTGTCGCCCAGGCCAAAGTAGTGCTCGTCCTCAGGCGACTTCATGTAGACCCGGAACTCGCTGCCGTTGAATTCGATGGGGCGGCTCGCCAGCTGGTCGACGATCACGTGACCGGCAGCGTCCGTCACCACTAGTTCGAACGGGTCCTTGTGTATGGCCACCGTCAGCTTGGCTGTTTTGAAGCCCACGCTGGCAGCGCTGGTCTCCTGCGTGACGGCCACGCTCGACGAGCGCGACGCGGCCAGCGCAGCCCACGAGGCATCCTCCGGCAGCGGTCCCTGCGGACCCACGCGCACGCGCAGCACGTCGTCACGCAGCGCCGTTATCTGCATCACGGCCGTGCCTGAGTGCAGTTCAATTCCGTTAGAAAGTGCCCGGGAAGCGGTAACCCGGTCCAGCCGGAAGTAGCTCGTCCTCAGCTGAGCTTCTCCGGTTGTATTCGCTTGTGACGTTGCGGCTGAAAACAGGACGGCAAATACAGCAAACAGGAAAATCCCTGTCTTTCGCACCAGACACCTCAAAGGGGGTCAGATTTTGTTTGTCCAGAAGCATACAGCCACATATAGTCCGTTGACCATGACGGAGAGCGGGTCGCCCCAGCGCCAACACTCTAGTGGCATTGACACCCATTTGAGAAAGTGTTGTATTTTTGTACAATAAATCGATTTCTCCAGACGAAACGGCATCACTATCCCGTTTCCTGCGATCTTTTGAAATAACTGCGCCGTTTTCCCTGGCCAGGCAGTGCGTCGGCATCGTTGAACGCCTGGCCAAAGACAACGCCTCGTGGCGCATCCGATCTTCCCCAAAGACCGGCTGGCAATTGCCTGTCGGTATGTATTGCTGATTTTTTTGCCTTGGGGAGTAGTCGTGAAGCGCTGTCTGGATGTACTTGTTGTTCTTTGCCTTGTTCTTCTTGTATTGCCGGTTCTGCTCTTTTGCGCGCTTGTCATCAAGCTGGAGTCGCGCGGGCCGGTCATCTTTCGTCAACCGCGGATGGGGCGCAACTTCCGCCCTTTTCTCATCTGCAAGTTCCGCACCATGCGGCACAACAGCCCGGGCTCGCCCGTCACGCTGGGAGCCGATGCTCGCATTACGCGCTTCGGCCGCTGGATGCGCCGCCATAAGCTCGACGAGCTGCCGCAGCTGTGGAATGTGCTCTGCGGCGACATGAGCCTTGTCGGCCCCAGGCCCGTGATCCCTGCCCTTACCGAGGAGTTCCGCGGCCAGTACCAGCGCCTGCTCACGGTGCGCCCCGGGCTCACCGACCCCGCCGCGCTCGCCTACTACCACGAGTGCGACCTGCTCGGCGCCGTACCCCACCCGCTCCGCTACTTCAAGGAAGTGGTCACGCCGGATAAGCTGCGCCGCTCGGCGGAATATCTGGAGCGTGCAACCTTCTGGTCTGACCTCATCGTCATCGCGCAAACCATGATCGCCGTCGGCCTGCACTGGCACATCGCAGCCGAAGCCAGACCGCGCCGGACCGCGTTCCCGTCGCTCCAGATCACGCAGCTTGGACTTGACGCCTGCCCCGAGCAGGAAACAGCAGCCGGAGACTGAGCTCAGCTCTTCAGCTCTGCCGCTCTTGCCCGCGTCGTGGTCACGAACGTTTCGTCCTCCGGCCCCGACGGCTCAATCGAGTCGGCGTTGATGGCCACATTGGCCAGCGCGCCCTCAAGCGCGGCGCGCGCCAGGGCCGTCGCCGTCGTCAGGTCCGAGGCCATATTTGGATTGGTGATTGGCTTCAGCTCTTCCACCATGTGCGCAATCTCCGCAGCTTTCTCCGCCACGCCGAGCGGTACGCTCGTTGCCTCGCGCAGCGCCGCGTTGATCAGCGCCTTCCCGTCCGCAGCTTCCTTCGCCGCCTTGTACGCGCCGCGCACGGCCTCGTACGACGCCGCATCTGCATCGATCGCGGCCTTCAGCTCTTCGCGCAGCCGATTCAGTTGTCCAATCGCCGCACTCAGCGGAGCCTCATGCGCGAGATACGCCTTCTTCCCGCGCGACATCGACGCCACCATCCCCGCCAGAGCCGCGGCCATTGCGCCGCTTGCTGCCGCGGCACTGCCGCCGCCGGGCGTTGCCGTCGGTGCGGCCAACTGCTCGATAAACGGCTCCACGCCTGCACGCAGACCACCAACTGCCATGGTTCCGCCCATCACAGCCGAAAGCCGGTTTTCCAGAATCAGCGAGGAGTCGAAGTGCTCCACCTGCAGGAACCACTCCGCAGCCTGCTCCAACGCTTTCTTCGGAATCAGCCCGACGATCTCGCTCGACGTGGGCGCAGCGCCATAGCGTGCAGCCTCGCGCTTCACCAGCTCAAAAACACGCGCCACCGGCGTCTGCTCAAAGTCCGTCAGGTTCATTGAGACCTGCGCCTGCCTGCGTACCAGGAAGCCCGCACCCTTCACAAACCGCAGCCCGCCCGACGAGAAGCGCACCGCCTTCGCTACCTTCTTCGCGATGTCCACGTCCGTCGTGTTCAGGAAGACGTTGTATGCGATCAGCGCCTTGCGCGCGCCCACCACAGTCGCTCCCGCCGTGGGATGCACGCGCGGCTCGCCCACATCCGGCCTACGCGCTGGGTTCGTTGCAATCTCCGCGCGAATCCCCTCGAATTGGCCGCGCCGGATGTTCTCGAGATTCTGCCGCTCAGGTGTCGCTGCCGCAGCCTCGTAGAAGTAGACCGGCACCGCGAACCGCTTCCAAATCTCCTCGCCCACACGCTTCGAAAGCGCCACGCAGTCTTCCAGCGTCACACCCTCAATGGGGATGAACGGCACCACGTCTGCCGCGCCCATGCGCGGATGCGCGCCCTGGTGCTGCGTCAGATCGATTAGCTCGGCAGCCTTGCCCACGCCGCGGATCGCAGCTTCGGCAACGGCTTCAGCCTCGCCCGCCAGCGTAATCACGCAGCGGTTGTGGTCCGAATCCATCTCGCGGTCCAGCAGGTACACACCGGGCAGCTTCATCGCCTCGACAATGGCATCAACCTTCGCCTTGTCGCGGCCCTCTGAGAAGTTAGGTACGCATTCGACAATTGTGTTCGGCACGGAGCGAGAATACATGGCGTTCTTTCGTTTTTCCAAACCGCAACGGCGCGCCCTGTCTGCATTGCGCGCATCTTCAAGCGCCGTGCGCCTTTCGTTGCATTTCGCCGATTGATCGCTCCGCTGATTCCACGGCAATTCGCTTCACTGCCGATGAATCCGCTGCGGCGGTCTTAAATCACCGTGGATTGTCTCTGCGATTTTCGTGAACTTGCGCGTAAACTCCTGTCTAACAAGATGCGGGACACCTTGGCGCAAAGTTTTGCCGCCGTTCGTTCGCTGCGTCCCGCCGGAGGACTCCCTTGACCACCGCCGCCGCTCCTCTCATCCGCGCTCCTCGCGGCATCACGCTCCGCTGCAAAGGCTGGCAGCAGGAGGCCGTCCTTCGCTGCCTGATGAACAACCTCGATCCCGAGGTGGCTGAGCGGCCCGAGGACCTCGTCGTCTACGGCGGCATCGGCCGCGCCGCGCGCAACTGGGAGTGCTTCCACGCCATCGTGCGAGAGCTTGAGCGCCTGGGCAACGACGAGACGCTGCTCGTCCAGTCCGGCAAGCCCGTCGCCGTCTTTCCCACGCATGACCAGGCTCCGCGCGTCATCATCGCGAACTCAAACCTCGTGGGCAAGTGGGCCAACTGGGACCACTTCAACGAGCTCGACCGCAAGGGCCTCATGATGTACGGCCAGATGACGGCCGGAAGCTGGATCTACATCGGCACACAGGGAATTCTTCAAGGCACCTTCCAGACCTTCGCCGCGCTGGCCGAAAAGCATTTCGCCGGACCCGACGGGACGGGCACGCTGAAGGGCAAGTTCGTCGTCACCGGCGGTGTGGGTGGCATGGGCGGTGCGCAGCCTTTGTCCGTCACGCTCAACGACGGCGTGGTTCTCGCCATCGACGTGGACCGCACGCGCATCGAGCGCCGCGTTAACACGCGCTACTGCGACCGCATCAGCGAGAACCTCGACGAAGCGCTCGCACTCTGCCAGGAAGCGCTGCGTAAAGGCGAGCCGCTCTCCGTCGGCCTCGTCGGCAACTGCGCCGATGTGCTGCCGGAGTTGGTCCGCCGCGGCGTGCACGTCGATGTCGTCACCGACCAGACCAGCGCGCACGATCCGCTCAACGGCTACGTGCCCAACGGCATGTCGCTCGCAGCAGCCATCGAGCTGCGCCAGCGCGACCCGCAGGAGTATGTGCGCCGTTCCACCGCGTCGATGGTCGTCCACGTCGACGCGATGCTCGCCCTGCAACGTGCGGGGGCCATCGCCTTCGACTACGGCAACAACATCCGCCGCTTCGCCTTCGATGCTGGCTGTGCCGATGCTTTCCTCATCCCCGGCTTTGTCCCCGAGTACATCCGCCCGCTCTTCTGCGAGGGCTCCGGCCCCTTCCGCTGGGTTGCGCTCTCCGGCGACCCGAAAGACATTGACCGCACCGATGAACTTGCGCTTGAACTTTTTCCGGACAACCCGATCCTCACCCGCTGGCTGAGGCTAGCGCGCGGGCGCTTCGCCTTCCAGGGCCTGCCCTCGCGCATTTGCTGGCTCAACTACGGCGACCGCGCCAGGATGGGTCTCGCGATCAACGACCTGGTGAAGAAGGGCGAGATCTCCGCGCCCATCGCCATCGGCCGCGACCACCTCGACACCGGGTCGGTTGCCAGCCCTTACCGCGAGACGGAGAAGATGCGCGATGGCTCCGATGCGGTTGCCGATTGGCCCATCCTCAACGCGCTGCTCAACACGGCCTCCGGCGCCACGTGGGTTAGCTTCCACCACGGCGGCGGCGTGGGCATGGGGTTCTCGCTCCACGCAGGGCAGGTAAGCGTCGCCGACGGCACGGAACTGGCTGCGTGTAAGCTGGCCCGCGTGCTCAACAACGACCCCGGCATCGGCGTTGCGAGACATGCCGACGCAGGCTACGAAATAGCGCAGCAGACCGCCCGCGACAAGGGCATCCGCATTCCGATGGCAGGGAACTAGATGAGCAGTACCACCGCCGTCGTCAATATCGGTCAGCTCGTCACCCTCGCCGGGCCTGCGCGCCCGCGCGTTGGCGCTGAACTGCGCCAGCTTGGCATCATTCGCGACGCGGCCCTGTTGATCGAAGACGGCCGCATCGTGGCCGCTGGCCCCTACGCCGAGGTCCTCCCGAACGTCCCGCCGCATGCAGTGGTTATCGATGCCGAGGGCCGTTGCGTCACTCCCGGCTTCGTGGATGCGCACACGCACCTCGTCTTTGCGGGCAATCGCGCCGCCGAGTTTGAGCAGCGCGTGGCTGGAGCGACGTATCAGCAGATCGCCGCAGCCGGTGGCGGCATCCAGCGCACCGTTGCTGCCACCCGTGCCGCCAGCGCCGACGAGCTGCTCAACGCCGCGCGCCGCCATCGCAACTGGATGCTGCGCTCCGGCACCACCACCATTGAAGCCAAGTCCGGCTACGGTCTCGACCAGCCCACCGAACTGCGCATGCTGCAAGTGCTCGCGCAGCTTGCCATCGAAGGCCCCGCGCGTATCGTGCCCACGCTGCTTGCCGCGCACACCATTCCGCCGGAGTACGCGCACCGCCGCACCGAGTATGTGGTTGCCGTGGCAGACGAGCTGATCCCCAAGGTCGCTGAAGCCCGCCTCGCGCAGTACTGCGATGTCTTCTGCGACGATCATGCCTTCACGGTGGACGAAGCGCGCATCGTGCTTGCTGCGGCACGGCAGCGCGGCCTGCGCCTTCGCGTCCACGCCGAGCAGTTCCGCCCCGGCACAGGCGCAGCGTTGGCTGCTGAGCTCGGCGCAGCCACCGCCGATCATCTCGAAACTGTCGACGAGCCCACGCTGCACCAACTACGCGCCGCCGGTGTGCAGCCCGTGGTGCTGCCCGGCTCGGTCTTCGCGCTGAGCCGCACGCAGTATCCGCCTGCGCGCAAGATGGTCGAGCTCGACTTGGGCCTGGTCATCGCGTCGGACTTCAATCCCGGCTCGTCGCCCATCTGCGCCATGCCGTTCATCCTGTCGCTCGCGTGTGTGCAGATGAGCCTCACGCCCGCCGAGGCGCTCACCGCCGCCACAGTGAATGCGGCCTATAGCGTGGGGCTCGGAGCGTCGGTGGGCTCGCTAGAACCCGGAAAAGCCGCCGACCTGCTCATCCACGAGTTCAGCGACTACCGCGAACTCGCCTACTTCATCGCAGCGCCCACTCGGCCGCGCGTCTTCATCGCGGGTACTGAGGTCGATTTTTAGCCGCACTTACTGCGTGCAACTCGCTCCCGTGCAGTAGAGGCGCACGTAGAGCTCGCCGCGTACGCGCCAGCCTTCGCTCGTGCGCTCCCAGTGCGCTGCGTAGTCGCCGCCCACTACCTTGTTCTTCAGCAGCCCGGTCCACCGCCCGCGCTCCACTGCGCGCGCGCCATCCTCCGCCACCAGAATTTCATGCGGCGAACGGATATACGTCGTCAGGTTTGGGTCTTTGAAGCGCTCGGCGAAGTCCTTCTTCAATCCATCGCGCCCAATCGCCGTCGACCCATCAGACCAGACGAAGAGCGCATGCTCGTCAAACAGTCCGGCGAAGCCATCCAGGTCGTGCGCGGCGAGCGCCTTGTTGTTGGCCTCACGCTGTTGGCGAATCCGCTCCGCATCGCCGGCAAACTGCGGCAAATCATCGAAGCCCAGGTCCATATCCATGGCCGCCACCACCATCCAGCGACCGTTGCGCCTGGTCCAGATGTCCGTGGTCGTATTGTTCATCGGGCGCAGTTCGGGTGCGGGGCCGGTGTCGTGCTCGCGCACATGGGCCACGGCCACATCGCCAAAGAAGGCAACATGTAGCGAAAGGATCGCGGCCTTGGTGCTGTGAGCCTGCCCCTGGATGCTGGCAACCTCGTCCTTCTTCGTATACGGCCTGCCGTCGGTGCCGATGCCGCTGAAGTCGTCCGCCATAAAGCGAATCGCCGCGCTCGGATCGCCGGTCACAAATGACTCGGTCCAGGCGTGCTCGTTGGCCTCGATCTCGGCTCGATCCTTGCTGCGATCCTGCCCGGCTGCACTGCTTATCTGCAACTGCGTGAAGCCAATCAGCAAAACGATCGGCAAGATGCGCATCGTGGGAAAGCCTCCTAAGGGGAAGGATTCCTGCCAGCTTACCATCGGCAGTGCCGCGGCCCTTAACCCATTGCGGAACGAGTCACTTTGCCGTCAACTCCGCAGCCTGCACCCGAGCGCGTGTACCTTTCGCATACCCTTGTGTTGCCGGTCACGTCGCGTCGAGGGCTTCCGGTTGTTAATATGTTGGGCGATCAAAATCAGGGTGCGTCTTTTGGCGCAAACCTGCGAGGAGAATGGAATGTCTGATCCGAACGCTAGCAGTGCAATTCCCACCAAGATTCTGGTTCCCATTGACTTCAGCCCTTCGTCGCACGCAGCGCTGGATGCGGCAACTGAGCTGGCTGAGAAGTTCCATGCGGCCATCTATTTGCTGCATGTCATCCCGGCATTTCCTAACGTCTCGCTGCCGGACTCGATCACCGAAGCTGCCGTGATCGAAAAGGCAAAGATCGCCGCCACCGAGCGCTTCGATGTCTCCGAAGCCGTGCTGAAAGGGAAGGGCATCGCCGTTTCCTCCGCAGTTGAGGTAGGCGACGACGTAGCCGGAGCCATCCTTGAGGCCGCAGAGCGCGAGAAGGCCGACCTGCTTGTCATCACCACGCACGGCCTGTCCGGCTGGTATCCGCAGGTCTTCGGCTCCATCGCCGAGAAGATCGTCAAGCTGGCGCAGATTCCTCTCTTCCTGCTGCGCACGCCCAAGCCCGAAACGTCGGCCAAGGTGCCCTTCGGCCGTTCGATGGAGTGGTGGTAGTCCTAAGTGAAGTTCGAGTGAAGCAAGGCCCGGCGGCTCGCTCCGCCGGGCTTTCTATTTGACCGCGGAATCAGCGAACGATGCCGACGGAATCGTGACCGACCCCATGCGGCCCGAGTCCCGGTCGATTACGATGGCGCGCACCGTGCCGCTTTCGGTCGCCTTCGGCGCTGGCAGATCCACGCTCAGGCCATCTTTCAACGATGACTGATAGCTCGCCGGTTTCAGCCGCAGGGCGAGCGTTACACCCTCCGTGCGCGCCTCCAGAGCAGCGTCGTCGCGCATCACCGTGATCAGGTCCAGCTTATCCATCCAGCGATCGGCCTGCTCGCTCAGCGCCAGGTCGGCGGCGGCAATCGTAAGGTGCAGTTTGCGCGCACCGTTCTGGCTCACCACTGAGGCCGTCAGACCAATCTCCCGCGCATCGCCCGGCTCCCAGATGGCGTCGTGCAGTCGATCCTTCATCGTCTCGGCTTCTTTCCGGTATAGATATCCGGCGCGATAGCGCAGTGTGCCACGGCCCTTTCCGGCCCACTCCACCGCGATGCGATGGTACTGTCCGTCGGCAGGCGTATCCGGCGTGAACGAGAGCTGGTAGACGGCCCTGCCATCGTTCACAATGCCGTTGAGTTCCGTGGCGATGTCACCCGCGCGGCGCAAGGCTCGGCCTCCCGTCGATATAGCAAGGTCCTGGTATTCAGGCGCAATGGCGTGCAGGTCCTGCTGCATCTGGGCGGTTACGCGCCCGGGACGCATGTCACGACCAGTCGAAATATCTTCTCCGGTGCTGGAGGTCCTGGGGCTGCTAGCCCCGGGCAAGGAAGCTGCATCTCGAGCCGCGGGTGTCAGCTCCACGTTGCGATGCTGAATGCTGGCGTCCACACCTCCTACTTCAAGCTGAGACGCATCCAGCGGGTAGAGGCTCACATGCGCTTCGTTCAGCGCCTCCTGTGCGCGAAGGGAAGAGGTCGCAAGCGTCTTGCTGTTCTTGTCGATTGCCTGTGACCGCCCTGCCCAGTCTGCAAATACGTTGTCACTAGCAACCCACACCAGGCTCTTGTGGCCCTGAATAGCGGCCAGATGCCGCGCAACTGTAATCAGCAATGAGAGGGCGTCCTTGCCTGGAGTGCGGCCATAGTCTCTGAGCTGTGGATCAACTGCCGAATCCTTTGTGCCATCGGGATCTTGAATCGTGGTGTGGCCGTTGACGCGCTCGAGATCGCTCACACTATGGACCTCGTTGATCTGCTGGCGGTTGAGGCGCTCTTCGTCCTGGGCCCGCGCCAGATCCTGCGCCGTCGGCATCCACTTCCCGAGCCGCGCGGCAACTGCAGCGTGATCGACCGTGGGCCCCAGCAGAATCTGGAAGCCATACGAGCGGAGGACATAGAGCCCCACTGGTTCGTTCGCATCCAGCGCCCTCAGGAACTTCAACATCTGCTCGCGTGCCCAGCCCAGGTCGCTGAATGCGAGGTTGCTGGCGTCGATCATTAGAACTATTGCGCCGCGCACCACGCGCGTTGACACGGTCAGCTCGTGATTGCTGAAGACCGCTAGATCGGGGGCCGTGTTCGCATCGGGCAGTGCAGAGGCAACCGGGGCTGACGGCGCCTCTCCGGAAGCCTGGCTGAAGAACGAAATCTTCTGCTTGCGGCCGTTGTCCAGCAGGACAAAGTCCTCCGGCTTCAGATCAGTGATCGGGCGGCCCTTTTTGTCGAACGCCACCACTGGCACGTCCACGAGCCGCGTGGTGGTGCGGATAGTGAATGCGTTGGCCGCTGTCGCTGTTGCTCCCGCGGCATCGGTCGGGGTTGTCGGGGTCTCCCAGCTCATCTCCGCAGGCTCGGGCGCAGGTGGTGCTGCAGGTGACTCCGTGGGTGGTGCAGCGGTCGCCGTTGCCACCGCCGCAGCCGGTTCAGTCGCGACGGAGTTCGCGGGCTCGGCGGGAGGCG
Source organism: Occallatibacter sp. (assembly GCA_035563895.1). Taxonomy (GTDB): domain Bacteria; phylum Acidobacteriota; class Terriglobia; order Terriglobales; family Acidobacteriaceae; genus Telmatobacter. The sequence continues at coordinate 11,947 of DATMUN010000523.1, forward strand.
TCTCCGCAGAAGATGCCGGTGTCGTGGCAGAGGCCGTTTCCGGAGGGAGATCGCCGGTCAGCACATGCGTTTCCGCTCGGAAGACGTGGTAGTCCTTGAACGCGGCGTCGTTGAGCAGGGTGCGGAGAGGCTGTTGCTGATTAGCCAGGGCATAGCCGTACTTGGCGTCAGTTTGAAAGATCTGGCCGACAACCTCAGAGATGCTTCGGACGGGGCACGTGTAGCTACGTCCTCCGATCTGTACCGGGCCGTACTCCACGATGATGTCGGAGCGTGTCACCGGCGCGCCGTGCTCCAGGTCGGCCTCAACCACCAGCCGCCGAATGATGCCCGAGGTTGGGTCTACGGCCATCTCTCCGTGGTAGCCCACAATCTTTTTGTAGGGCTGCAATTCTGCCTTGAGCGTGACCGCAGCGTGCGGCACGCAGCAGTAGGAAACCTCGTAGTGTGACTGCGCCAGGGGCACCGTGAACCGGAAGACCGCCTGCACTCCGTCTGACGAATTCTCCCAGCGCTGCCAACTGAGCTGGCTGCGCGCCGCGTCCACCAGAACCTGGCCCAGAAACGGCCCGAAGATGCCCTGCGTCGAGAGACTTCCGTCTTGCGGAAGGTCTTTTGCGGAATGCTTCCGGCCGTCGTCCACCACCTCCTTGCCATCACGATAGACAACGCTCACAGACGAGAGACCGACCGGATGCAGCGGTCGGTACCGGATGGTTTGCGCCATGTCCACTGAGGTCTGCGGCATGTCCTCAAAGTGCTCTGTGGTGCGCGTTGCCAGCAGGTTGGGCAGAAGCGGCAGCACGCTGCGAACGTAGTCCACGGTGAGAGCGAGAATGCGACGCTGCTCGGCCACCGTGGGGGTAGCTGCGCGTGGCATCTCGTCGGCCGGAGGCGGCTGGAAGGCCGATTCATCGGCGAGCGTGCGGAGGGCACTGAGGCTGTTTGCCCCAGCCATCGCTTTGCTCAGCCGGGCCAGGCGCTCGGCGT
>DATMUN010000524.1:0-6157 GCA_035563895.1 Occallatibacter sp.
GTCGGCGACGACCTGTTCGTAACCAACGTGAAGCGCCTGCAGCGCGGCATTGAAGAGGGCGTGGCCAACTCGATCCTCATCAAGGTGAACCAGATCGGCACCATCACCGAGACCCTCGACGCCATCGAGCTCGGCCGCCGCTACGGCTACACCGCTGTCATGTCCCACCGCTCCGGCGAGTCGGAAGACACTTTCATCGCTGACCTCGCAGTCGCCACCGGCGTAGGCCAGATCAAGACCGGCTCGGTCAGCCGCACCGACCGCATCGCCAAGTACAACCAGTTGCTCCGCATCGAAGAAGAACTCGGCTCCGGCGCCACCTTCCTCGGCATCGAGAGCATCAACTGCAGCGACTAGGTCGACAGGCAAGAACGTGGAAACGAAAGAGGGCAGAGGATGAAAAACCTCGGCCCTCTTTTTTGTTCAGGACTCTGAAATCTTCCTTGTGTCCTGAGTTAAAAGCTCACGTTAGTAAAGGCTGTCATCCTGTACGGAGTTTGGCCGATTTCTCGGCCAAACGGAGTCGAAGAACCAATGGGGACTTTGCCGTTCGAGCTTATGCGGGCGAGACATTAGGCCACGGTACTAAGTCGAACGGCTTGGTTCTTTGAAAGCGACCGATGGCGTTATATTCAGACGGTTGCTCCGTCACCAAGGGCAACTATATGTCCGCGGGCGTGAACAAAGGGTCTGTGGTTCATTTCCAAATCGTCATCAGGCGTTCGTTCAGATGCTGGTCGATACAATCCCGCCTCTGCGAATCGGAAAGAGGGGCATTGCAGGTGCGGCGGTACTCAGCAAACCATTCTGCCTGCTGCTGCCTGATAATCTCTTTGCGCTCTGCTGAAGCACCTTTGAGCACCTCTTTATAAGAATTGGCCATCTGCCTGTCGAGAAAAGACAACTCGGCATCGTGACAGGTCATTTGCTCGATCGGCGTCGCGGCCTTTCTGCAATCGAAACTTGGCGGATCGGTCCTGTATACCGGTTTCCCAACCGCGGAAAAGGAATCTCGCAACCAGCGGTAGCGGGTAGTTATGGTTCCAGCCGAACAGCAATCGCCCTGTCGTCGATCCGGATCGTTAACCACTAGGACAAGATCCCCATCGGTGGCCGAGACCGCCCGCAGGCCTTGATCCGCTCTCGATCCCGCCCTGAGCCAAGCCAGAAGACGAGGCCTGCTTGAGTCGGTGTCAAATAAATACACGTACCGCCAAGTCGCCGTGCCGCCGCTGTGATATGTCAGAACTACTATTGCAACAGTGGAATTGATCCCGGTAAGCGCGCCGTAGTGAACAGAATCGAAGGTAACAGATGGGCGAGAGCGAATGTCGGCCTCGCTATCAGACACCACATATTCACCATTTATCAGGGTGACAGTTTCCGTCCTTGGAACTGCCGACATCCAATGAACCTCTGACGGCACGCCCCCAACCTTCAACGGATATTTGAAGTTCCTCCAGTCAATATCCCGAACTGACTGCTGCGCGGTCCCTAAAACTGCAGCGCAGCAGTAAAGCATTAGCAGTATGCGCATTCCAGTGTTCCCTTATCGGAACACTTTACTCTGAGTCGGAGGGGATCCCCAAGGAGTGCTGAAGGGAAATCCCGCTCCTGACAACTTTTCTGGACACCTGACACCATTTCGAGATCCGACAGAAACTAAAACTATTCGCCAACGCTTGAAGGCGGCCGAAATTTATGCAAAGGAGATGGCCCATGGCAAAACGCGCAGCAAAGAAGGTTGACGTCGAATTCGGCTCGGGGAATGTCTTCGCCGATCTGGGTCTTCCCAATGCCGAGGAGTTGCTGATCAAGTCTGGTCTGGCTATTCAGATCACTCTTGCCACCCGCCGTCTCGGACTAACGCAACAGCAAGCAGCAAAACAAATGGGCATCTCGCAGGCCAAGGTCTCAGGTCTGACGCGCGGCGATTTTACAAACCTCTCTGAAACCAAGCTCATGCAGTGCCTCAACCGCCTTGGCTACGACATCGAAATCAAGCTGCGGCACTCGAGAAAGTCTATGGGGCGCCGCACCCTCGCCGTCGCGTAACAGCCTTCTCCCCCCACGCCGCCCGCTATCACTCTGTGCCCGAACGCACACAGCCCACGCCGCCTCACCATTTATCCTGAAAGTGCAATCCTTCATAGGAAACGAGGTTCTTTTCGTGCCCAAGCATCCCCTTGTACTCACCATCCTCGACGGATGGGGTTATCGCGCCGAAACCGCCAACAACGCCATCGCCCTTGCCCGCAAGCCCACCTACGACAAGCTACTCAAGGAGTTTCCCAATACCCTGATCCAGGCCAGCGACCACTTCGTCGGACTGCCAGACGGCCAGATGGGCAACAGCGAAGTCGGCCACCTCAACATCGGTGCTGGCCGCATCGTGCAGATGGACATCACGCGCATCGACGCGGAGATTGCCTCCGGCCACTTCCAGAAGAACCCCACCATCGTCGCCGCCATGCAGCGCGCACGCGAAGGCAACCGCCAGCTTCACCTCTTCGGCCTGCTCTCCGACGGTGGCGTCCACTCGCAGCAGGAGCACCTCTACGCCCTCCTCCGCACCGCCCGCGAGCACCACGTCGAGCACGTCTTCGTCCACGCCTTCATGGACGGCCGCGACACCGCGCCCACCGGCGGCGTCGGCTACATCGCCGCGCTCGAGCAAAAGATGCGCGAGTACCACGTCGGCAAGCTCGCCACCGTCAGCGGCCGTTACTACGCCATGGACCGCGACAAGCGCTGGGAGCGCGAGCGCAAGGCCTTCGACGCCATGGTCAACGGCAAGGCCGAGGGCGGCACGCACACTGACGCCATCGCCCACATCAAGGAGAGCTACAACAACGGCGTCACCGACGAGTTCATCATTCCCTTCGTCGTCGTCGACGCTGCCGGCAAGCCCGTCGGCCAGATCCGCGACGAGGACGTCTGCATCAACTTCAACTTCCGCGCCGACCGCGCCCGCCAGATCACCCGCGTACTCGCCCGCGAAAGCGGCCTCAACCAGAGCGGCGGCCGCAACCTCGACGCATCCGACGCGCTCGACCTCGAGATCCCGCGCAACGAGATTCCCAAAAACCTCCACTACGTCTGCATGACGCAGTACGACAAACTCTACGAGCTGCCGCTGATCATTCCGCCCGAGTCGCTCGACAACATCCTCGCCAACATCCTCGCCGAGCACCAGCTGCGCAACCTGCGCGTCGCCGAAACCGAGAAGTTTGCCCACGTGACCTACTTCTTCAACGGCGGCATCGAGAAGCCCTTCCCCGGCGAAGACCGCGCGCTCATCCCCTCGCTCAAGGTCGCCACCTATGACCTCGCGCCCGAGATGAAGGCCGAAGCCATCGGCGACACCATCGTCAAGGCCGTCAACGACACCGCCTTCGACCTCGTCGTCGCCAACTTCGCCAACGCCGACATGGTCGGTCACTCCGGCAAGCTCGAGCCCACCATCCACGCCATCGAGGCCATCGACGCCCAGCTCGCACGCATCTACAAGGCCATCCGCGAGAAGAACGGCGCGTGGCTCATCACCGCGGATCACGGCAACGCCGAGCAGATGGTCGACCCCGTCACCGGCGGCCCGCACACCGCGCATACCACCAACCCCGTGCCGTTCCTCTACATCGCAGAGGACGCGCCGCACTACCGCCTGCGCCCCGACGGCTCACTCCGCGACATCTCGCCGACGCTGCTCAACCTCCTCAACCTCGGCCTGCCCAAGGAGATGACCGGCGGCGACATGCGCACACCCGTCGCAAAATAAGCCCATACGCAGTCCAAAAACACCAACGGCGAAGCGCCCAGCGCTTCGCCGTTTTGCGTGTTCTAAAGGAGTTCTTATTCAGAGACAGTCTTCCACGCGTCTCCAGGCATGATCCGCTGCATGAATTCATCGAAGAGTGGAACTGTAAAGGCGGTATCTCCGTGTGTAGGACTCCAGATCATGCCCTTGTGGATGAGAGTGCTGCGAATTGGGCCAAACGACTGCACTTTTCGCCCAAGCCTGTCCGCAATATCTCCTGATCTATGCGGACCAGGACCAAGATCCGCCATGCCTCGAAGATAGCGTTTTTCAGCTGGAGTTAATCGGTCAAAGCGCACTCGGAAGAAGCTTTCATCGAGTGCGGCGACGGCGAGGCTCGAAGCTCTTTCGACATCGCTCTCAGTGATGGGACTACCGGATGCTACGTCCCACGTGTGCTTTCCCCATTCCTGCAGGAAGTATGGATACCCCTTCGTCTTCTCCAGAATGGCGTCAACTGCATCTGCCTGAATCTCCTCGCCCTCCTTCTCGGCAGGCTTGACGATTGCTTCTTTGGCGTCCTGTCGATCAAGCGGTCCAATATCAGGGAAATCAAAGAGACGCTCTGCGTATGACTTTGCTTTCCCCATCTTCCCTCTGAGTTGAGGTAGACCGGCTCCTACAACGGTAACGGGCAGACTCAGTTGCGCACAGCGATGCAGTGCTGAAATCAGTGCGGCCAACTGGTCTTCTTCTACATACTGCAGTTCGTCGACAAACAACGTAAGAACTGTGTCCGCATGACGTGCAGCGGTCCCAGCTTGTTCAAGCAATGCTGACAAGTCCATCTCCAAGTCGCCATTGTCAGCAAGTCCAGCTTCCGCGTCATAGTCCATACCGACTTCGATGTCGTTGTATTTGACCTTCAGTTTGCTTGCGAATCCAGCCAGCGCCCGAAGTCCGCGAATCGCGTAGGTTTTTGCGCTTTCAATCAGGCTTAGTCTCAAGAGGGCCTGCCTGAGTTGCGGCGCAATCAACGCCGGGAGTGAACGATCTTCTGGAGCTTCAATATGGACGGTGTGCGTACCAGAGTTTTCTGCATCAGTACGCATCTTTTCCAGTAGTACCGTCTTTCCAACACCTCGCAGGCCAACCAGAATGACACTCTTAGCCTGTCTCCCATAGCGCAGACGTTCGATACAGATTCTCACCTGATCACGTACCGCGTCACGCCCAGCGAGCTCCGGGGGAGCGCAACCTGCGCCCGGTGCATATGGATTACGGATTGGATCCATAGGACGATTATAGCAAATTTATCCGATTTATCTTAAAAATATAATTTCAATAAATTATGTAAACATCGAACCAACATACATTAAATTCAATTATTTGTATGTAGAACGAAGGCCTCCCACTAGGGGAGGCCTTCGTAGTTTCAGCTTCGAAAAATGCTTATCGCGAACGCAGCGACCGGATCGACTCCGGCAGCCTCTCCTCGATCAGCTTCGCGCGCTCCGCCGCAATACCGCCCAGGTAGGTCGGCGCAGGTGTCGCCATCAGCACCAGCGCAAACGCCGTTACCGAGAAAACCACTCCCGCGATCGCTGCGGAAACGAGCATGTGGTACATGTCGGAGATGTCCAGACCCAACATGTTGAACGCCACGTGCTCCAGAGGCTTGATGTGCTTGATAACCGCCAACGCAAAGATAGAAAAGAAGACGGAGAGTGACGTCAGCACAAGCAAAGCCATGTCGAGCCCGCGGTGGAACCGCTGCCGACCCGAGCAGTAGTTGCAATCCGCCAGATGCTGCTCATAATCCTTTCGCATCTCCGGCGTGATGCCTGAAATGTCGAAGCGCCAGCTGGCCAAAATAGCCCCGACGACTCGGTCATTGCATCTGTTTCTTGCCATAGAATTCAGTCTCACCTTGCAGGTTCGTGGAGCCCGATCTTGTTGACCCGGCAACCTGTTAGACGACGGTTTTCACTACATCGCGTTACACATCCATTAGATGCGAACAGCGGTCCACGGCTTCGTGAAAACTTTCATCCACAGCCAGCCCGGAGTGAGTCCCTTCTACAACTATTGTAACCGAAGTTACTTAAAAACAAATAGTTTCGAGTGGAGAGTGTTGTTCAGCCAGCAACAGCCGATTCGCCAGCAGGCTCGCGTGGTTCGCCAGCGCCCGCTCCGCAGCCACCCTCGCCAACTCCGGAAGATTATTGCTTTCAGACAGATGCCCCAGAATCACATACGCCGCCTGACCGTCGTACTCCTGCTCCAGAAAACCCGAAGCCGCATCGTTCGACAGGTGTCCCACACGCGACAACACCCGCTGCTTCACTGACCACGGGTAAGGCCCGTCCCGCAGCATCTCCAGGTCGTGGTTCGACTCCA
>DATMUN010000525.1:0-5050 GCA_035563895.1 Occallatibacter sp.
CCTCGTCTCCAGCGTCTCGCTGGTCTGCGCTATCGAGGAGAGCATCGGCCGCATCACCGACCTCGTCGTCGCCGTCAAAAAGTTCGCCTACGACGAAAAGTCGCCCGCACGCGACCTCGACGTACACGACAGCCTGCAAAGCACGCTCACCATCCTCGGCCACAAGCTCCGCATCAAGCAGATCGAGGTTGACAAGAAATTCGAGGCCTCGCCCTCTGTCATCCGCACGCGCGGCTCCGCGCTCAGCCAGGTGTGGACCAACCTGATCGACAACGCCGCCGATGCCTCCCCCGCGGGCGGCCGCTTAGAGATCTCTACCTGGACCGAGCCGGCGAAGGGATGGCTTGCCGTCAGCATCATCGATCATGGCAGCGGCATCGCAGCCGACGTGCTGCCACGCATCTTCGAGCCCTTCTTCACCACCAAACCGCAGGGCTCTGGCACCGGCCTCGGCCTAGAGATCGTGCACCGCATCATCACCAAAAAATTCGGAGGCACCATCGATGTAGCCTCCGAGCCCGGCCGGACCTCGTTCACCGTTCGCCTGCCGCTGGCCGCCGCTGAAACCACACCTGCTGCAAAATCCTGACGCACGGCCCACCTTCCCGCTAGCATCTGCGATCTCAAACAGCGGAACTCCGCTCGCGCGCCACCGCTCCGGCGGTCAAGTTATGCCCCTGTCTGCCGATGGAACAGGCAAAGGGATCTCATGGCTGACCACAGTGAATTGATGGAGGCCGCGCTTGACTCGTACCCGGAGGGCATCGCGCTGGTCGACTGCGAGGGCACGGTTGTCTTCTGGAACCGTGTCGCTGAGACCATCAGCGGCTTCCCGCGGATGGAGGTGATCGGCCGCCCGGTTCCGTGGGCAGTGGAGCCGCTTCTGGATCTTGCCGACGCACCCGCACCGGCGCTGCAACCCTCCGAGCGCGGCCTGTTGGTGCGCGTGCAACACAAGCTCGGCGCAGGCATGGCAGCCTTCGTGCGCACGCGCACGCTGCGCGATGGCCTCGGCATCCGTATCGGCAGCGTTGTCGCCTTTCGCGCCGCAGGCCACGGCGATGCGCTCCCGCGCGGCGTGGTGAGCCTGGGCAGCGAAGTAGAAGACTCGCAGGCGCGCCTCGAAGATCGCGTCGAGCAGGTCTACGCCGAGTTCCAGCAGAACGGTGCTCACTTCGGGCTTCTCTGGATCGCCGTCGATCAGGCAGGCGAGTTGCGCCGCACCCACGGCGTGCGCGCCTGCGAATCCATGCTCGACCGCATGGAGCGCACTCTCGCCAACGGCATCGACAATGCGGAGGAGATCGGCCGCTGGGGTGACGATGAGTTCCTCGTCCTCGCCCGCCAGAACGCCGCCGGAGCACTCGCCGCGCACGCGCGGACACTCACCGGACTCGCCCGCACCACCGACTTCCGCTGGTGGGGCGACCGCATCTCGCTCACCGTCAGCATCGGCGCAGCACAGGCCAGCTCCGGCGAAACGCTCGTCCAGCTGCTTGAGCGCGTACAGGCCGCTCTCTTCTCCAGCATGCATGCCGGAGGCAACCACATCACTCTTGCACCCGGGAGGACTGCATGTTCGCCATCATAGGAATCCTGGTTGTCTTCGGAGCGGTCATCGGCGGCTTTCTCATGGAGCAGGGCCACATCGAGGTGCTCCTCCAGCCGGCCGAGCTCCTCATAATCGGCGGCGCGGGGCTGGGTACGCTTCTTGTCGCCAATCCCATGCACGTCCTCAAGAGCATCGCCCGAGGAATCACCGGCGTGCTCAAGGGCTCGCCGTTCGGCAAGGAGCGCTACCTGAGCACGCTCCGCATGATGTATCAGTTCCTGAACAAGGTGCGCAAAGAAGGCCTGCTCAGCGTGGAGCAGGATGTCGAGACGCCCGCCGAGAGCGCAATCTTCAAAGCCTATCCCGACTTCCTCGACGACCATCACGCGCGCGACTTTGTCTGCGACACGCTGCGCATGGCCATCACCGGCGGTGTGGAGCCCTTCGACATGGACCAGATGATGGAGCTGGACATGGACGTGCATCACCACGAAGCCCGCCAGCCCATCGACGCGCTCACCACTATGGCCGACTCTCTGCCGGGCCTCGGCATTGTCGCCGCCGTGCTCGGCGTGGTCATCACCATGGGCGCACTCGGCGGCCCGCCAGAGGCCATTGGCCACAAGGTCGCAGCGGCTCTGGTCGGCACATTCCTCGGCATTCTGCTCTGCTATGGCGTAGCCGGGCCCCTCGCTTCCAACATGGGCAAGACCGCCGACGAACACAACGCCTACCTCTACGTGCTGCGCGTCATTCTTCTGTCGTTCCTCAAGGGCGCAGCGCCCATGATCGCCATTGAGGTAGGCCGCCGTGCCATTCCTGCGCGCGTTCGTCCCGACTTCAACGAGATGGAAAAAGCCTGCAAGGGCGGCGGCATAACCGCAGAAGCCGCAGCCGCCTGAGCGCGCACACAGGGCAATCGCACATGGCAACGGGAAAGATCGCTCCCATCATCGTCATCAAGAAGAAGGCAAGCCACGGCGGCCAACACGGCGGCGCGTGGAAGGTGGCCTATGCCGACTTTGTAACTGCGCTGATGGCGCTGTTCATCGTGCTTTGGCTTATGAACTCGAGCGAGAAGGTCAAAAAGGCCGTGGCCGGATACTTCAACGATCCCAAGGGAACCTCCACCCTGCTCGGCACCACCATGTCCGGCACCGGACAGACCGTCACCGCAGCCACTGACGACATGCAGAAGCTCAAACAGAAACTTGAAGAACAGATCAAGGCCAACAAGGAGCTCGCCAAACTCTCCAAGCAGATCGAGATCACCATTACGCCCGAAGGCCTGCGCATCGAGCTCATCGAAGACAAGAACGGCACCTTTTATGAGAGCGGCAGCGCCCACCTGAGCGACAAAGGACAGGAGTTGCTGGCGCTGCTGGCCACGGAACTGAAAAAGCTGCCCAACAACCTCCTCATCGAGGGCCACACAGACGCAGCCCAGTACTCGAACGACGCAAACTACTCCAACTGGGAGCTATCCGCCGACCGTGCCAACTCCGCCCGCCGCCTCCTGCAGGCAGACGGCGTCCGGCAAGACCAGGTAACGCAGGTCCGCGGCTACGCCGACCAGCTGCTCCGCGTGAAAAACGATCCTTACGACCCCTCCAACCGCCGCATCTCGATCCTCGTCAAGAATCAGGAGGCGCCGCTCGACCTGAAGGGCGCTGCGATGGCCAATGGCGAGCCCGCCACACCGCCAGCAAAGCCTGCGCAATTGCCTGTCCAACAGCCCGTAAGCAACACAACAACAACGGCTAAAGCCGTAGTCCCCGCAGCCGGAACCACCCTCGGCGGTCGCCTCAAGAGCCTGCTCCCCGGCGCGAAAAAGTAGCTGTTTACCAGCGGATTTGCACGCAGCCCGGGGGAATGGTGTACTCTTGTGGGCGAAATCAGAAAGCGTTTACTGGAGGCTTTATTTTATGACCGTCGTCGCCGGCGTTGACTTCGGCACGCTCAGCGTGCGCGTGACACTTGTGGACAGCAAAACCGGGCCCATTGGCACCGCCTCTGCCTCCTATCCGCTGCACCGTCGCCGCGAAGATCCGAACTTCGCCACGCAGTCCCACACCGACCAGATGAACGCCCTCGCCGAGGCCACCCGCGAGGTGCTCAAGAAGACCGGCATCGAGGGCTCCAGCGTCGCCGCCATCGCGCTCGATACCACCGGCTCCAGCGTCGTTCCTGTCGGTGAAAATCTCGAACCGCTCGACGACTACTATCTCTGGTGCGACCACCGCGCCCACGCCGAGGCCGAGGAGATCACCGCCAAGGCGCACAAGCTCGGCTTCGAAGGCATCGAGTGGTGCGGCGGCGTCTACTCCCACGAGTGGGGCTTTGCCAAGCTGCTGCACTGGCTGCGCAACAACCCTGACAAGCGCGACAAATTCGTCACCGCGCTCGAGCACTGCGACATGGTGGCAGCCACGCTCTGCGGCGTCAAGTCCGTCGATCAGCTCAAGCGCAGCATCTGCGCCATGGGCCACAAGTGGATGTGGAACCCCAAGTGGAACGGCCTGCCGCCCGAGGAGTTCCTTGCCGCCGTCGATCCGCTGCTCGCCGGCATTCGCGCCAAGCTCGGTGGTGAATACCAGACCAGCGACCACCTCGCCGGCCACCTCTCGCCCGACTGGGCTGAGAAGCTCGGCCTCAAGGCTGGAATCCCCATCCCCGTCGGCGCATTTGACGCTCACTGGGACGCCATCGGCTCCAACTGCGCCGAAGGCGATGTGGTCAACGTCGTCGGCACCTCCACCTGCATCATCGCCATGGCGAAGAAGGCCGAGCTGGTACCCGGCGTCTGCGGCGTGGTTCCCGGCAGCGTGCATCCCACGTACACGGGCATTGAAGCGGGCCTCTCCGCCACCGGCGACATCTTCGAAGCCATCGCCAAGCGCGCGCAAACCACTGTCGCCGAGCTCTCCAAGGGGCTCGATGACTACAAGGCCGGCCAGACCGGACTGCTTCGCCTCAGCTGGGACAACGGCGACCGCACCGTGCTCGTCAATCCCGAGCTGGGCGGTGTCACACTCGGCTGGAACCTGATCCACACCGCGCAGGACGAGCTCTTTGCCGCCATCGAGGGCACCGCCTTCCATACGCGCATCATCCTCGAGCGCATGGCCGAGCACGGTGTCCGCGTCGATCGTGTCATCAACGCCGGCGGCATCCCGCAGAAGAATGAAGTGCTCAACAGCATCTACGCCAACGTGCTCAACAAGCCGGTGCTCGTGCCTGCGGGCGTGCCCACCAGCCTCGGCTCGGGCATCTTCGCGCTGCTCGCAGCAGGTGTCTACAAAAGCATAGAAGAAGCACAGGCCGCCGTTTGTCTCCCACTTCGTACCGTCGAGCCCGACCCGAAGGCCGCAGCCGTCTACGAGCAGCTGTATGCGCTCTATCGTGATGTGTACTTCGCACTCGGACAACGCGACGCAGCGCCCGTGGCTCTTGGCCGCGTACTGCCGGAACTGCGCCGCATCGCCGCCGCTGCGCACA
>DATMUN010000526.1:0-2615 GCA_035563895.1 Occallatibacter sp.
CCAGGCGCTCGGCGTTCAGCCGCTCCGTCAGGCGCATATCCTGGATCTGATGGGCCAGGTCATCGTCGCGCCGCGCGTGGGTCGCGGCGAGCGCCTGCTCCAGTTGTGCGATAGTTACGGGCTTCGAACCCCACATCACGGGGCAAACAACCGAGGTCAGCAACAGGAACACAGCCAGCGGTCGCATGAAGGATGCTCCCCAGCACCGGCAGATTGGACGGAACAGGCGTTAGCTCTGGCTCGCCGCGCGGTTGCCGGTCGGCAGCGATTCTATCCCAACCGTGAAGTTCACGAGAACTGCGGGCAGAGAAGCGGACCTGATAGCGCCCCCAGACGCAAGACCGGCAATAGTGGCAAGAGCACTGGCCAGCTGCGGTAATGTTGTCATAGTAGTAATGCCTCGGAGCATGGCCTTCTTGCGACTGGTTTTGCACCGTTTTCTGGCGGCGCCCTCGGCGGTTTCCGCAGTTTTTCCTGTAAGGTAAGTGGATGATAAATAAAGTTTTATATCTGCAAATTTAGATATCGTGAAAACATTCACCAATCGATAAAAAATGCCCTGTTTTCTATTGATTTTTGGAGGAAAAATCCTTAAAATAAAAGCCTGAAGTAGCCCAGGATCCGCTGTGGATCCCCCAGCCGCGGTCCAGGGCAATTCGTCAATCCACTCCTGTCTTAAGGACATTTCATCAATGGCAAAGCGTCGTGGAAATCCGAATTGGGGCAAACCGGAGCCCATTGGCCCCGTTGTGCCCACCGTGACCTCTTTCGAACAGATCGTGAAAGAGTTCAAACTGACTCCGGATCAGTACATCCGGTCTACTCGCCTTCGCGAGTGGGCCCGCCGGAACAAGAACTCGAAGTACATCCCCGAGGCCCTTCTCGAGGCTTGGGGCTTTGAGATCGAGTCCACGCTGTAAGCTGCGTCCAGGCCAGATGACTGAAAGCGCCGCCCAACTTGGGCGGCGCTTTCATTTTGCCGCACGCCATCTTTGCCCTTCTCTCCCGAATCGCTGAAAATAGACAAGATGGTTATGCCAGAGCACGCACGCAAGTTTGAGCCCCCCTTTACCGACGTTCCCGGCGCCATTGAAGACATCCGCGCCAGGCGCATGGTTGTTGTAGTCGACGACGAAGATCGCGAGAATGAGGGTGACCTCACGCTGGCGGCCGAGTTCGTCACGCCGGAAGCGATCAACTTCATGGCGCGCTACGGCCGCGGCCTCATCTGCCTTACTCTCACGGAAGAGCGCGCCGACTATCTGCGCCTCTTCCCGATGACGCAGCAGAACTCCTCACGCTTCGGCACGGCGTTTACTGAGACCATCGAGGCGCGCGAAGGCGTCACCACGGGCATCTCCGCCGCCGACCGCTCGCACACCATCCGTACTGCCATCGATCCGCATTCCACGGCGTCTGACCTGGCGCGTCCGGGTCACATCTTTCCGCTGCGGGCGCGCAAGGGCGGCGTGCTGGTGCGCGCCGGGCAAACCGAGGCATCGGTCGATCTGGCTCGCATGGCCGGCCTCAACCCCTCCGGCGTTATCTGCGAGATCATGCGCGACGACGGCGAGATGGCGCGCATTCCGGACCTGATTCCGTTCTGCCGCGAGCACAACATGAAGATCCTTACCGTGGCCGAGCTGATCCGCTATCGGCTGCGCCACGAGCGCTACATCGTCCGCGCCGGTGAAACGCTGATCAACACCAAGTACGGCGAGTTCCGCATGATTGCGTACGAGAGCGAGGTCACGGGTGGCGAGAGTCACATTGCGCTGGTGCGCGGCGACCTCTGTCCGGGGTGCCCGGCGTTCCATGAGGGCTCGGCGAGCCTGCCCGGCATGCTTACACCCGCGCGCACGCCATGCCCGCACGCCGTGCTCACGCGTGTGCATACGCGCTGCACCGCGGGTGACCTGTTTGCCGCTGACTGCAACTGCCGCGAGGTGCTCGACCAGTCCCTGCGCATGATCGCCGAAGAGGGCTGCGGCGTTCTGCTCTATCTTCACAACACATCGCGCGGTTTCGAAGTTGAGCAGACCCACGCCGAAAAAGCAGCATTCGATGCCACCGGCACGGGGCTGCCCGTGACGAAGGCAACAGAGCCCTCGGCCCGGCTGGTTCTGCATCAGGAACTGCGTGCCCGTGAAGGGGCGCAGGATCGCCACGGCCGCATCCTGCGCGCCATTGGTCTCGGTGGGCAGATCCTGTCCGACCTCGGCATCCAGCGTATCCGCCTGCTGTCGAACACGCCGATGCACGTTCCCGCGCTTGAAGGCTTCGGCCTCGAGATCGTCGAGCAGGTGCCCATCCCCGTTGCAGAGTGCACCCGCGCGCAGTAGCGCGGAGCAAATTGTGCCACGCAGCGTAAGGCGCTGCGTGGCACATCAGATGCCGACGGAAGATGGAGTGGTTTTGACTGTTGTGGGCGAGGGAGCTGGTTTAATGTCCGGTGGAGTTTCCCCTCACGACGGATTACTTTACCTTCTGCAGCGCCAGCACTGAGTTCTCCATCTGCGCCATGTCGGCCGCAGACTGTGCATTGCACTTGAATACCAGCACGTACCGTCCCACCTGCGTTGCGAAGACGGCAGCGGGCTTGCTCTGCATCTGGT
>DATMUN010000527.1:0-3733 GCA_035563895.1 Occallatibacter sp.
GCACTCCGGCTTTGAGATGAACCCCTCGCCCGGCAACATCGAAGACGGCCTCATCACCGACGCCATCAAGTCCGCCGGAGCCGCGCGCAAAGGCGGCGTCGCTCCCGTGCGCGATGTCATCGACTTCCCCGCCTACGCCACCACGCCGGGACTCACGCTGCTCTGCACACCCGGCAACGACGTCGAATGCGTCACCGCGCAAGTCGGCGCCGGAGCCAACGTCGTTCTCTTCACCACCGGCCTCGGCACCCCCACCGGCAACCCCATCGCACCCGTCGTCAAAATCTCCACCAACTCCGCACTCGCCGCGCGCATGTCCGACATCATCGACTTCGACGCAGGCCCCATCATCACCGGCCAAACCACCATCGCCGAATCCGCCGCACAGCTTCTCGATGTAGTAGTTGATGTCGCCAACGGCACACGCCTCACCCGTGCCGAGCAGCTAGGCCAGAACGACTTCATCCCCTGGAAGCGCGGCGTCTCACTTTAGCCTGGGTGCCCCAGGCCGGGGTCCCCGCGGACAGGTCTTCGTCCGTGGGGCGGAGGTCTCACTTCCGAGACCTGAGCAGGCAATCCTCCATCCCAGCCGCAATCAAAACCGCGCTCAAACACCACATGCCCCGCGAGCGAGCAGTAGCCGCACCGCATGTGCTTATTCCAGCAGCGACGCCGCCACCGCCAGCCCCGCAATCGCCGCCGTCTCCGCACGCAGAATGCGCGGCCCCAGTGAGACCGCCTTCCATCCATTCGCATCAAACAGCGCCTCTTCGTCAGGAGCCCATCCACCCTCGGGCCCAATCGCGAACTCCAACGCAGGCATCTCCACGCCCGCCGCACCAATCGCTTCTTCCAGCGCCGCGCGCAGCATCGTCGTGCGTTCCTGCTCCGCCAGCACAAACCTCGTCGCTTCGTTCGCTGCTGTCACACAGGCACGCAACGGCTGCGGATCGTGAATCACCGGCACATCCGATCGCCGCGACTGCTGCGCAGCTTCGTGTGCAATGCGCCGCCACCGCTCTACGCGCTTCGCCGCAGCCTGCGCCAGGTGCTTCTCCGTCCTTCGCGCAACCACCGGAGCAATCGCGGCAACACCCAGTTCCGTCGCCTTTTCAATCGCCCACTCCATGCGATCGAACTTGTACACCGCCATGACCAACGTAACTGAGAGCGCAGGCGCCGCATCCACTTCCGCCAGCAGATTGAAGCGCGCCTTCATCGCACCCGCAACACCCGCGCCTCCCTCCACCGCGGCAAGCTGCGCGTGATACGCATGCCCACCTGCCACCACATCGGCCTCCATCCCCACCTCGGCACGCAGCACGCGCACCAGGTGTTCGGCCTGTGCTCCGGTCAGTGTTGCTGTTGCCTCGTCCCAGTGTTCTGCAATCCATCGCCTGCGCGTCATCGCCTGTATCCATGCACCTTTCCGCTATCCAGTCTAAATGCGCCCAGACGCACTGAGGGGGACGCTTTGTAGCGTCCCCCTCAATGCTGCCTTTTGGTTGGTTCGCCCGTTACTTCTTCTTTGCGGCCTTCTTTGCCGCCTTCTTCGCGGGTGCCTTCTTGGCTGCTTTCTTGGTTGCCATTTGCCTATTCTCCCTTTTCGATGGGTTGCATCGAAACTGCAATATGAATTGCAGTTGAGGAATGTATAGATTCATGCAAACACAGTGTCAAGAAAAAAACGTGGGGTGAGTGGAAAAAGTGGCAACAATTCTTTACGCCTGTCGCGCAGCGTTCGCGTCCGTTCTCAAATGAGATGACGCGCGCTCGCTGTAGCCAGGATCAATCCAACGATCAGATCGTGCGCACTATGCGCGAAGATGCCCGCACGCAATCCACCGCGTAACCACGCCAATAAGCTGAACAGCGCACCGAACGCGCCCAGCAACACCATGCTGCGCAGTCCTTCGTATCCATGCGCCGCGCCAAACAGCATCGACGACGCAACAACGCCCACCGCCAGCCTGTCGCGCGACCATGTCGTGAACTGCTTCTGCAGATAGCCGCGAAAGATCGCTTCCTCCACTGGCCCCACCAGCAAACACAGCGCAAACCAGCATGCAATCTCCGTCGCATTCCCCGGAGCCAGACGCTTCAGCGTCTGCAGCGTCTCCTTCTGCTGCGGGCTCGGCTCCATCTTCTGCCCCGCGCTGGGTAACGACCCTTTATGCGTCGTCGCAAACTCAACCGCATTCCACGTCAGCCCCAGCGACCCCAGCACCATCATCGACACAACCCAGAACAGCGCCGCGATGCCTACATCCTTGAAGAAGCCGCTCACGCCATGCTCGATCTTCCCAAACAAGGAACGGAACGGCACCTTGCGCAGCCACAATCCCAGCGCTACCCAGCCCAACAGCAGCAGCTCCATCCCAGCCGTCATCGCGTAGCCTGCCGCGCGTCCGTGCGCCACACGCACGCTCGTGGTGCGCCCGCTGCCGCTCCACGAGAGCCCCAGGATCACCACCACCAGCACCACCGTGTGCCACACCGGCGCCACCGCCGCAGACTGAACCGGCGCATCCAGCACCGCTGCATCGCTCGCCGTTACTTGTTCCGCTGGGTTATCGGGTATCTGCAAGTCGCCGTCCATCTCTGCCCGCTCCTCTCGACCTCAGCTTGCCGCGCTATTCAGCACTCGATCACGTTCAGCGCAAGCCCGGCAAGGCTCGTCTCCTTATACCGCGACTGCATATCCAAACCCGTCAGATACATCGTGCGAATCACCTGATCGAGCGACACCTTGTGCTCCTCCGATTCACTCAGCGCGATCCGCGACGCATGCACCGCCTTCGCCGCACCCATCGCGTTCCGCTCGATGCACGGAATCTGCACCAGCCCGCCGATCGGATCGCACGTCATGCCCAGATTGTGCTCCATCGCAATCTCCGCCGCGTGCTCCACCTGTCCATTCGTTCCACCCAGCGCCGCCGTCAACCCGCCCGCAGCCATCGAGCACGCCACGCCCACCTCGCCCTGGCAACCCACCTCGGCCCCAGAGATCGAAGCATTCTCCTTGTACAAAATTCCAATCGCCGCCGACGTGAGAAAGAAGCGCACAATGCCCTCATGATCCGCATCCGGCACAAACCGCTCGTAGTAGTGCGCCACCGCGGGAACCACGCCCGCCGCTCCATTCGTCGGAGCCGTCACCACGCGCCCGCCCGCTGCATTCTCCTCGTTCACAGCCATCGCGTAAACGGTCAACCAGTCCAGCGGCGCCAACGGATCGCCACGTTTCCCATCCGCCTCACGCTCGCGCAGCCGCTCGGCCAGCCGCTTCGCTCGCCGCCGTACATTCAGCCCGCCCGGCAAAATCCCTTCCGTCGTCATGCCTCGCGATGTGCAGTCGCGCATCGCCTGCCAGATGCGATCGATGCCCTCCCGCACAATCTCCACCGGTGCCTGTTCAGCATCGTGCGCCACCAGCGCGCACTCGTTCTCCAGCATCAGCTGGCTGATCGTCAACTCATTCCCGCGCGCCATCTCCAGCAGCTCCGCAGAAGTGTGAAAAGGAAACGGCACCGCCGCCGCCAGCTTTTCTCCTGCGGCCTCCGCACCGTCCTCAACAATAAATCCGCCGCCAATCGAAAAGTACGTGCGCTCGCCCAACACCGCACCAGCCGCGTCCAGCGCCGCCAACCGCAGCCCGTTCGGATGCTGCATCTTCGCTCCCGGCGGCGTCATCTGCTCGCGGCAGAAAATCAGATCGCGCTCTTCCTCAAAC
>DATMUN010000528.1:0-2506 GCA_035563895.1 Occallatibacter sp.
GGATGCGACGGAGCGGCTGGTGGAGTTTGGCGAGACGCTGAAGGATGCGGGACCGGCGACGCAGGAGAAAAAGACCGAGGAGTGGCGCAACGGTACGGTGGAAGAGCGGCTGGCGCATGCGTTGGTGAAGGGTATCGACACGTACATCGATGGGGACACGGAAGAGGCGCGCGCGAAGCTGGGACGGCCGTTGCTGGTGATTGAAGGGCCGCTGATGGCGGGTATGAGCGTGGTGGGCGATCTGTTTGGCGCGGGCAAGATGTTTCTGCCGCAGGTGGTGAAGTCGGCGCGCGTGATGAAGAAGGCGGTTGCGTACCTGACGCCATTTATGGAGGCGGAGAAGGCGGAGCGCGCGGCAGCCGGCGAAGAGGTAAAGGCACAGGGCAAGATCGTGCTGGCGACGGTGCGCGGCGACGTGCACGACATCGGGAAGAACATCGTGGGCGTGGTGCTGGCGTGCAACAACTACGAGGTAATCGACCTGGGTGTGATGGTGCCGGCGGAGAAGATCCTGGAGCGAGCACGCATTGAGAACGCCGACATGATCGGGTTGAGCGGGCTGATTACACCGTCACTGGACGAGATGGTGCACGTTGCGCGCGAGATGGAGCGGCAAGGGTTCAAATTGCCACTGCTGATTGGCGGCGCGACCACGAGCCGTGCGCACACTGCGGTGAAGATTGCGCCGCATTACAGCGAGCCGGTGGTGCACGTTCTGGATGCGAGCCGCGCAGTGCCAGTGACGACGGCCCTGTTGAGCGAAGAAGGTAAGGCCGATTTTGTTGCACAACATCGCGCGGACTTTGATGCAATTCGCAAGGCGCATGCCACGCCGCGAGCGGAGGCGGTGACGCTGGCGGAGGCGCGGGCACGGCGGACGCCAATTGAGTGGCATGCGGAGGATTTGGCGAAGCCTGAGTTCACGGGCGCGCGCGTTCTAGAAGATTTTCCGCTTGAGACGCTGCGCGAGTATATCGACTGGTCGCCGTTCTTTCACACCTGGGGACTGAAGGGTGTGTATCCGCGCATTCTGGAGCACGCGGAGCACGGCACGCATGCGAAGCAGTTGTTTGCCGAGGGCAACGCGCTGCTTGACCGCATCATCGCAGAAAAGCTGCTGACGGCACGCGGAGTGTATGGGCTGTTTGCGGCGAACGCGGTGGGCGACGATGTGGAACTTACGGAGAGCGGCACACGCTTCCACTTTCTGCGGCAGCAGACGGAGCGCGGAGCGCAGGAGCCGTGTCGGTCGCTGGCGGACTTTGTTGCACCGAAGAAGACGGGGCTGGCGGACTCGATCGGCGCTTTCGCAGTAACGAGTGGCATCGGGCTTGATGCGCTGTGCGCAAAGTTTCGCGCGGCGCATGACGACTACAACGCAATTATGGCGGAGGCGTTGGCTGACAGGCTGGCGGAGGCCTTTGCCGAGTGCCTGCACAAGCGCGTGCGCGACGAGTGGGGTTATGGGCGGGCAGAGACCTTCACGTCGGCAGAGATGGCGCAGGAGATGTACCGCGGGATTCGTCCAGCGGCAGGGTATCCGGCGTGCCCAGACCACACGGAGAAGCAGACGCTGTGGCAACTGCTCGATGTGGAGAAGGTGACAGGGATGCGGCTGACGGAGTCCTTTGCGATGTGGCCTGGATCAAGCGTGAGCGGGCTCTACTTTGCGCATCCAGAGGCTAGGTACTTCACGGTGGGCAAGATCGATCGGGACCAAGTGGCGGACTATGCGGCGCGCAAGGGGATGAGCATGGCGGAAGTAGAGCGCTGGCTGGGGCAGAATCTCAACTACGAGCCGTGAGGTGAGTGATGCATTCGGCGAGGGATTGTCGCCGTTGAGAGTGGGGATTGTGCCGTTCGCTGCTCGTGACGTTGCAGTGTGTGCGGCGAAGTGTTAGAAAATAGTCATTCAAGTTTGCCTCCAAAGGGCAAGCCTGGATTTCATGCAGAGTGGCTGAGGGACGGGCCCTGTGACGCCACGACAACCTGCCTGGGCAAACCAGGAGTATGGTGTCAACTCTCGCTCGCTTCGGCGGGGAACATGAGATTCGGGGGATGCGGCAGCACTCTTAGTTGCGGCGTCTCATACGGTTTTACGAGTCCATTTTTCTGAGCAGCTCCTCGTATGCGGAGCAGTCACGTGCCCGTGGTTCCGCCGTCACTCGGCGATTGCGAGGGACTGTGACGACTGCGTATGAGTTGCGATGTCGGGAGTGCGGCAAGACCTTTGGGTTGCAGCCGCTGGCGACGTGCGAGGCATGTGGTACTCCGTTGGAAGTGGTGTTCGATCTGAACGTGGCGCGCATGCGTTTTACGCGCGAGGCTGTGGCATGCGGGCCGATGAGCATGGAGCGCTATCGTGCGCTGCTGCCGATTCCAGACGGATATGAGCTAGCGACTCCGGCGGGCATGACTCCGCTGCTGCGGGCGCCGCGGCTGGCCTCGCACATCGGGGCGCGCAATCTTTACATCAAGAATGACGCGGTGTGTCTGCCCACGCTCA
>DATMUN010000529.1:0-2939 GCA_035563895.1 Occallatibacter sp.
CGCATCCACATTTGCAGCAGTTTTTCGGGCTGTTCGACTCGCACCAGTTGCAGACCGTCATGTTCCTGCAACTCGTGGTCGGCGGACACTTGCTGTTATTCGTCACACGAACGGAACGCTTCTTTCTGTTGCCGCCGTACCCGGCAGCTCCCCTGGTTGTCGCGATTCTGCTGACCCAGATTGTAGCGGCGTTGATGTGCGGGTTCGGCTGGCTCATGCCATCCATCGGCTGGGACTTGATCGGGTGGGTGTGGGTCTATGACCTCGCCTGGATGTTCGCGCTGGGAGGCGTTCGACTGCTGACTGAGCGTAAGCGATGGTTTCCACTCACCGAATGGAGAATCGTTCGCAACCAGTGGGCGAACGTAGCCGCATCGCGACGGTCGAGATCAGCCGGCGATGTCTGCGTCAAGGTGGGTGAGCACGTCGGTCAGCGTGCTGACGTGCATCTTGTTCGTCAGTTGGTCTGCGCCTTTTCCCGCTGTTGCTGGGCGTAGCGGAACGGCAGCAAATCAGTCACATCAGCATCCGGCGCACGCTGCGGCATTTCGGTGAGTATGTGCATCAGATAGTCGTATGGATCGACATCGCAGGCTCTGCAAGTCAACATCAAGCTGTACACCGTAGCGCTTGCCTTCGCGCCATCCTCAGTATCACTGAACAACCAGTTTTTTCGAGCTATGGCAAACGGCCTGACATCACGTTCGCAAACATTGTTATCTATTGGAGCCCGGCCATCGGTAACGTAACGGCTCAGATATTGCCACTGGTTGCGCGTGTAAGCGATGGCCTTTCCGAGCAGACTCTGCGGCGCTACATTCGGCGCCAGTTCGTCGAGCCATGCCTTGAAGGCGTCGAGCAGCGGGACACCGTGTTTTTGCCGCAAGCCGTATGTGTAGTCTGCACGTGTCTGCCCGGCGGGCAGGTCGCCTTTGGCCAGCGCCTCGACACGGTAGAGCGCCTGGAAGTACTCGAGCGCCTTGGCTACGCGAGCGTTCGGCGCCTTCTTTTCGCCAGTGGCTTCCTTCTTCGCAGCCGCCTTGTCAGCCTTGACGAAGAGCCGTCTCGCATGAGCCACACAACCGAAGTGCGTAGCCTTCTTCAGCGTGCGCCAGGCACTATAGCCGTCCGTCATGAGCATGCCGCTGTAGTCGCCCAGAAACTTCTTCGGATGTTCCTGGCCGCGCCCGGCCTGGTAGTCGAACAGCACCACCGGTTCGGCACAGTCTTCAGCACTGCGATAGATCCACATGTAACTTTTGCTCTGTGGTGACCGGCCGGTCTCCTTTAGCACCTGAAGCGTTGTTTCGTCACCGTGGATCAAGGATTGCGAGAGCAGTGTTTTGCGCAGCGCGTCGTACAGGCGGTTGTAGTACAGCTCGCTGGGGCGGATGACCCAGTGCGCGAGTGTGCCGCGGCTCACCGGAATCTGCCAGCGTGCAAGTACGTTCTGCATCCGGTACAACGGCATGCCATCGGCGTACTTTGCGGTCGTGACCGTCGCGATCACCGACGCGTCGGCATGGCTACCCGGAATCGGCTGTACCGGCATCGGCGCAAGAACAACCGGCGTACGTTCGGCGTGGCGTTCGCAGTGCCGGCAGGCCCATTTGGAACGCACGTTCTGCCGGACAGTCCACTTGACTTCGACATGCAGCTGTTCACTGACGTCCTCACCGATACGATGCATCGCATTGCCGCAACACGGACAGCCTCGCTGGTCCTCCGGCAGGTCGTATTTGACAGGCTCGCGCGGCAGGTGTGCCGGCAATGGCGTGCGGCCTGCCTTGCGCTGTTCAGGCCGGCTGGACGGGAGCAATCCGGTCTCGGGCAGCGCGGGCAGGACACCCTCGTCTTCTTCATCGGAGGGTTCGGTCCGGGCGATCTGCTCCGCCTCGTCGAACACGCGATCCTTGCGCTTTTCGCTTTTTGGCGCGTAGCGTTCGGCTTGCAGCAGGCGGATCTGTTCTTCGAGTTGCTCGATGCGCTGGTTCAGCTCGCCGATCTGTGCGTCGCGCTGGGCGATGTCCTGTGTCGCGCGCTCTTCGAGATCGCGGATATAGCCCCTGACGGCCCTGGGTACGTGCTCGAGATCGGGAGAAGTCATGCGCCCCAGGATAGCGGAGCACAGCGCGCCGTGGGTTTATTTCGTACCGTAAAAAGCGCGCCGTCGTTGTTTACGTGCAACGCGTCTTTGGCGCAGACTAGCTGGCGTGCAGGTAACGACGCACCGGATGGCGGCGAACCGCGTCGATGTCGATGCCGTCGAGCAGCCAGTGAAGCTGCTCCGTTGTCAGCTCGATCACCTGCTGGTGTCGCTTCGGCCAAACGAAGCGATCTTCCTCGAGCCGACGCAGCAGCAGCCAGAAGCCGGTGCGCTCGTACAGCAGAAGTTTGACGCGATCACCTTTGCGGTTGTGGAAGGCATATACAGCGCGGGCGAGCGGGTCCAGTTGCATCGAATCCGTGACCAGGGCAGCGAGAGTGTTAATGCCGCAACGGAAGTCGATCGGCTCGCGATAGAGGTAGACCTTCAGGTCGGTATCGAAGCGCAGCATCATCTTGCTCTCAGTGCATCGATCATGGCCCTGAGTAGCGCCGTGTCCTGTTGGTCACATTCGAGTTCAAGACTTACGCCGTTGGGCAACTGTGCCACCAGGCGAGAAGGCAACGGTGCACGTTGCGAGGGTCGCATCGGCTCGCGCCGTGTCGTAGTCGGCTGGGCGTCGGGCAGGGACGGTTTGGAAGGCAGGCGCACAGGCTCGGCATCAACCACTTCCACAACCGGCGCGAATGCTGGCGTGCTGGCAGGTGCCGGCTGCCGTGCAGATCGGGCGCGTGACTTTACACGATCGATGGAAATCCACTTGCGAAGCTGGTTGGCGTTCACGCCAGCCTTCAGTGCCAGCCCGGCAACGGAGGCTCCCGGCTTCTGGCAC
>DATMUN010000530.1:0-3030 GCA_035563895.1 Occallatibacter sp.
GGTTGGGCGTTGGATTGATCATGGCTGGGTTGGGGGGGCTTGGTATCCCCGGTCCCCAAGTGCCAGGGACCGGGGGCACCCGGCGAGAATTACAACGCGAGAGGAAGCAAGGGGGCCTGAGTATCCGCTCGCGCCCTCAAGGACAGGATCGTCTCGTCAGAGAGCTGCTCGGGAAGGCTAGCAAGAAACCTGATGTCCTCTTCTTCCCGACGATGCTCCTCTTGCATTAAGGGATGGGAAGCGAGGCGACTAACGTTGTCGGGAGGGATTACAACCGAGTCGTCTAGGCCGTTTAGGTAGAGGTACACAGACTCGCCCGCACGCGTCGAAACGCTTTCAATGTGGTCGGCACATCCATCTTGCGTAAAGTCCATTATGTCGCTCATCGCAAGGGCGGCGTCTAAAGCGAACGATATTAGCTCGTGAGAGTACTCCTCAGTGTCCGGCGCGCCTCTGAGACATGCCTCGCTTAATGACCGGTCCACTTGACCATTCCGCAAGGCAGCCCATGCTGCATCTTTAGCTTGCAAGTAGCAAGAGTCGTCGAAGCCCGTATCCTTCGAAAAAGCAGCAAGGCTTGGCAACATCCTCTCAAAAACCAACAAAGCGAAGGCGAGTTGCTTCTTGCGAGAAAGAGTGTTTATTGAGATTTGGGGTTTCTCACTGACGCTCATCGGGATTCCTCCTGTTTTACGGTATTACCCCACTTTTGAGAGCGGTCAAGGCAGCGGCTCCAGCGGCCTTAATAACGTCCCAGCATCCTTGACAAATACCTCGACTCGCTGCCACACCGGTTGGGGTCAGCCCCATCTGTTTTCCCACCCATGTGCGCATGGATGGGGCACTCATGATCGTGGCGGGGTGCTTAGCTAGTGCGGGGTTGGCTCGGCTGGGGGGTTGGGGGCTTTGCTGGAGGAGTGGGTGCTGTTGAGCTGCTGGCAGATGGCGAACTCTTTTTGTGCGAGGTTCGTCTGGCCGAGGCGGCGATAGACCTGTCCCAGCTTGAAGTGGAGCGGGGCGATGGTGGGCGCCAGGGTGATGGCCTGTTCGAAGGCGTGCTGCGCGGCGGGCAGGTTGTGCAGCGCGAGCTGGACATCGCCGAGCTTTTCCTGAACGGATGGATTGCCGGGCGCGAGTGTGGCGGCGCGCTGGAGAGATGCGAGCGCGGTGACGGAGCTTCCCTGCTCCGCCTGCAGGCTGCCCAGGTTGAAGAAGGGCTGTGCGTCGGTGGGGTGGTCGCCCTGCCAGTCGATGGCCTGCTGAAAGGCCGCGGCGGCTTGATCGCCCTGGTCCAGCTCCCTGAAGACCAGGCCGAGGTTGTTCTCTGCTTCGACATTGCGCGGGCGGATGGCGAGCGAGCGCTCGAGGCAGGAGCGCGCGCCGGCGAAGTTGTTTTCGTTGTACTTGGTGCGGCCGAGGAGATACCAGGCGTCGGCGTCGTCGGGCTGCGTGGCGACGACCTCGGTGAACCACTTGTCGGCGTCGGTGAGGTCGTTGAGCAGGACGTAGTCGGATGCGACGACCTTGAGGTCTGCGGGGCCGGGACGGCGGAACTGCGCGCCGCGCGTGTAGGCGGCGAGGGAGTCGGCGGGCTTGTGCAGGCGGAAGAGGGTGTAGCCGAGCAGGAAGTGGGCGTCGGGCGAGTCAGGTGCGGACTTGATGGCGGACTCGAGATAGGCCTGGGCGTCAGCAAAGCGGCTGGAGGCTAGTGCGGCGCGTGCCTGCGCGAGCAGATCTTCAGCGCCCTGCGCGCAGGCGAAGCTAAGCGAGAGTGCAGAGGCGAAAGCACAGGCGAGAAGACGGGACGAGGCGCGCATGGGCTCTACTTCGCGTTGGACTTGATGGTGTTGACGTCGCTGGCCTGGCCGGCAGTGGTGGCGGCGGCTTCGCGCTGGAGCTGGCCGTAGAGGGCCATCTCCTTTTGCGCGGCGGCGGATTGGCCCTGGGCGCGGTAGACGGCGGCGAGCAGGAAGTGGATGGATGGCTCGCGGGGGCTCTCTTTGACGGCGAGTTGCAGCTCTGGGAGCGCGTCGGGGTGGCGGCCGAGACGGATGAGGGCGCGGGCGCGATCGACGTGAGCCTGCGTGAGCGCGGGGCAGCGAGCGATGGCGGCGTCGAGGTGAGTGAGCGCGTCGTCGGCTGCGTCGTTGGCTTCGAGGGTGGAGTTGGCGAGACGCCAGTGGGCCATGCAGCTGTTGGGATCGTTGACGAGCTCGGCGCGGAACTCGGTTTCGGCGGACTGCCATTTGCCGATGTTCCAGTAGGCGTTGCCCATGTGCATGTGGGTGCCGGGGGCGTTGGGCGCGAGGTCGACGGCCTTCTTGTACTCGACGAGGGCGAGATCGTAGTTGTGCATGCTCTCGTCGATCTCGCCGGAGATTTCGTGAGCGACGACGGAATCGGGATCGATCTCGTTGATCTTCTTGAGCGCATCCTCAGAGAGCTGCATGTAGGACTTGCCGAGAAGGTACCAGGCCTCTTGCGCGCGGGGATTGCGGGAGAGGTAGTCCTGCAGGACGGGGACGGCCTCTTGCAGCTGGTGCTGGTTGACGAGGATCTGGATGAGGATCAGCTGAGCCTGGTCGTCTTTGGGATTGGCTTTGAGGGCGGCGCGGAGCAGCGGCTCGGCCTTGTCGAGCTCGCCGAGCTGGAAGTAGCTGATGCCGAGCATGGCGGAGGCGGAGGGCATGGAGGGGTTGAGCTCGAGGCCGCGCTTGAGAACTTCGGCGGCGCGGGCGTAGTCGTGCTGATTGAAGTAGGCCATGCCGAGGTTGTTGTAGGCGGCGGCGAGATGGGGCGCGAGCTTGATGATGGCGCGGTACTTCTCGATCATGGCGGCTGAGTCGCCGCGGAGACGCGCGTCGTGGGCCTCGTTGTAGAGACGCTGGACCTCGGGCGTGACTTCGTCGTTGCCGCGCTGGGCGGGGGCGGATGCAGCGGACGCGATGAGCAGGCAGATGGCGAAGGCGTGCGGGAGATGACGAGAAAACATAAGGGGCTCGCGGCTTTCCTACGGCGGGATTATAGCTG
>DATMUN010000531.1:0-7191 GCA_035563895.1 Occallatibacter sp.
CGGCAATATCTTCTTCAGCTAGTGCGTTTGCAAACCACCGCGCAGGTCCACCAATGCCGAAGGTAGTAAATGGCGCGAGCGGTTTGTTTTCTTCCACGTGCATTAACTCAAGGCTACACCCCCGATTGCGGATAGAATGAAAGTGGCAGCTTCCCCTGCCGGAGGTTTTCATGTATCCAGAGCTGATGGTGATTCCCATGCGCGAAGAGCTTGTACGCGCGGGCATCAAAGAGACGCGGAGCGCGGCTGATGTGGACGCAGCGCTGGCCGAACCGGGCACGACCATGGTGGTCGTCAATTCGATTTGCGGTTGCGCTGCAGGCAAGATGCGGCCGGGCGTGCGCCTGGCGCTGGCGAATGCGGCAAACAAGCCGGACCACTCCATCACCGTATTTGCAGGGCAGGATCGCGAGGCGACTGAGCGCGCCCGCGGCTACTTTGAGGGCAATCCTCCAAGCTCACCTGCGATCGCAATTTTGCGCGACGGAAAGCTGGTCTACCTGATGCAGCGGTTCGTCATCGAGCAGTCTACCGCGCAGCAGATCGCCGGTGAACTTGCGCGTGCGTTCGATCAGCTGTGCGCTCCGGCCACCGCCTGACAGCATCGCAACACAGAAAGCGAAACGGCCTCTCGAAAGAGGCCGTTTTGCTTTTACTGCTTCTGTAGTGCTCAGTCGCCTTCTTCAGCCGATGCCAGTGCCTGTACCTTGCTGTGCTTGATGGAGTAGGTGAAGTAGATGCCAAGGCCGATGATCAGCCAGACAATCATCACGGTCCACGTGAAGCGCGTGAGGCGCGACATGAGGTAGAGCGCCGAGATGATGCCGAGGATCGGCACCACGGGCACCAGCGGCGTCTTAAATGGGCGCTCCATATTTGGATGGCGAACGCGCAGAATCCAGACACCGGCGCAGACGATGGTGAAAGCCAGCAGCGTGCCGATGTTCACCAACTGCGAGAGCACGTCGATGTTGAAGATGGCAGGCATGACCGCGGCGAAGGCGCCGAAGACGATGGTCGTGATCCACGGAGTGCGGAACTTGGGGTGGATCGCAGATGCCCACTTGGGCAGCAGACCATCCTTCGACATCGAGTAGAAGACACGCGACTGGCCGAGCAGCATGACGAGCATGACTGTGGCCAAGCCAAACACCGCGCCAATCTTGACGAGCATGGAGCCCCAGCCCACACCGGTTGCGTCAATGGCCAGCGCCACGGGAGCCGAGACGTTGAGAGTCTTGTAGCTCACCAGGCCGGTCAGCACCAGCGAGACGAGGATGTAGAGCACAGTGCAAACGACGAGCGAGCCGAGAATACCGATCGGCATGTCGCGCTGCGGGTTCTTGGCTTCCTGCGCGGCGGTGGAGACGGCATCGAAGCCGATGTACGCGAAGAAGATGGATGCTGCCGCTGTGGGGATTCCGCCGAACCCGAAGTTTCCGTGGCCGTCAGAAGGCGGAATGAAGGGATGCCAGTTGCCGCTCGCGATCTCAGGATGCTTGATGAGGAAGTAGCCGCCTACCACGAGGAAGACACCGACGATACCGAGCTTCACGATGACAATCGCCGAGTTGAAGTTGGCCGATTCCTTGATACCGACTACCAGGATCGTGGTAACGACCACGACGATCAGCACAGCGACCAGGTTAAACAAGCCCGTGGCATGCGGCAGGCCTACATCGCTAACACCGGGTGGCAGCGACATCTTGTCCATCCAGATGCCCTGATACTTCACGAGGATGTTCCCGGTTGTCGTTGTCAGCGCCGGCGGAATCACGATTCCGATCTGCTGCATCAGGCTATTGAAATAGCCCGCCCAACCGGATGCAACGGTGGCTGCGCCGAAGGCGTATTCCAGACAGAGGTCCCAGCCGATGATCCATGCGACCAACTCACCGAGCGTCGCGTAGCCATAGGTATAGGCAGAGCCGGCGATCGGAATGATGGACGCAAACTCGGCGTAGCAGAGTCCCGCAAATGCGCAGGTGAAGCCTGCCAGCACGAAGCTCAGTGCAACGGCGGGTCCGGCATGGAGCGCGGCAGCCTGTCCGGTAAGTGTGAAGATACCGGCCCCGATGACAGCTCCGATGCCGAGAGTAACCAGATTCAGTGCGCTGAGAGAGCGCTTGAGTGTGTGCTCGCCCTCTTCGTGCGCTTCGGCCGAGAGCGCCGACATGGGTTTGATACGAAGCAGCCTGGACATGAGTGCGGTACTTCCTCCTCAGAGTATTGGATCGGAAACTTTAAGCCGTTGGCCGTGTGGGGCGCCGTGACCAGAAGAGATAGACCGGAATGCCCAGCAGAACAAGGACCAGCCCGGGCCATGTGTATTGGGGCTTATATCGCAATAATACGCCACATATCCAAAGGGCCATCACGATATACAACGCTGGAAGAACGGGATATCCAAGCGCTTTGTACGGGCGCGGAGCATCTGGACGCTTGAAGCGCAGCACAAACAGTCCTGCGATGGTGAGGATGTAAAACACAAGGACGGCGAAGATGATGTAGTCGAGCAACTGGCCGTAAGAACCAGAGACGCAGAGGACGATCGTCCAGATCAGTTGCACTAACAGACCTGCAACTGGCGTGTGGTAGCGAGGATGAAGCTTTCCAACGGACTTGAAGAACAAACCGTCCTGGCTCATCGCGTAGTAAACGCGTGCGCCTGCCAGTGTGAGCCCGTTAGCGCAGCCGAAGGTTGAGACCAGAATCGCGGCGGCCATCAGGAGTGCGCCCGTGGACTGGAAGATCACCTCTAGCGCTGCTGTGCCGACGCGATCTTCTGCTGCGTATTGCAGGCCGCGTGCGAGTGCCGTAGCGCCATGAGGATCGCCCTGCATGGGGAGAACCATCATGTAGGCGAGCGTGGCGAGGATGTAGAGCACCAGCACGGAGCCGGTACCAAGAATGAGCGAGAGCGGAATGTTGCGCTTCGGGTTCTTGACCTCGCCTGCGGTGAAGGTGATGTTGTTCCACGAGTCGGACGAGAAGAGCGAGCCCACTTGAACCACGGCGACCACAACGAAGACGTTGACCAGAACGATGGGGCCGCCGATGCCCACTTGCACTGGATGGAGCGAACTGAATCCAGCGTTCTGCCAGAATGCGTGCAGCCCTTCACCAAAATTGGCGGTCCACGCAATCGTGTTGCGACCGGCGGTGAAGCCGAGAATGATGAGTGCGATCAGAGAGACAGTCTTGGCCGAAGTAAAAATATTCTGGATGATTGCGCCGAGCCGGACTCCGAAGACATTCACGATGGCGAGGAAGATAGCGACGAGAATGGCAGAGAGATTTGCGGTGTTAACCCCGATATCCATGTTGCCGAGGACCATCGGGCCTACAGGAATGGCTGGAACGTGTGCGATGTGCCAGAGCCAATGCGTGGTGGAGACAGATGGAAAGAAGACGCCGAGAAACTTTCCGAATGCCACGCAGACGGCGGCAATGGTTCCCGTCTGGATGACCAGAAACAAGGTCCACCCATAGAGAAAACCCCACAGTGGGCCGAGCGACTCGCGAAGGTAGATGTATTGGCCGCCCGCCTTGGGCATCATCGCGGCCAACTCGCCATAGCTAAGGGCGCCGATGATGGTCAGGATGGCAGTGACAACCCACGCCGCTACGATGAGCGCAGGAGAGTTGGTGGTGCGCGCGATATCTGCGTTAACCAGAAAGATGCCGGAGCCGATCATTGAACCGGCGACGATGGCCGTCGAGCTGAAGAGTCCGAGTGTCGGCACGAGGCCGGTGGGCGCGGAGGGTTCAGCAGGGGAAGTAGGCTGAGTGAGGTCCTGAGTAGTCACCGTGTTGCAAACGAGTGTATACGAGCGGAAATAAGGTTGGCGTGGGTTTTCCGTCTCAACAGATGGAAACCTAAGCCAGTTGCTTCATCCACCGCCTGAACTCATTCGCCGAGTCAGAGGAACGGAACAGCGCCGCCGATACCGCCAGGACGGAGGCACCCGCTTCGATCAACTGCGGAGCGAGTTCGAAAGAAACGCCGCCGACTGCGACGAGCACAGGCTTCGGACCCGCCTGCAGACGCAACTGCCGAACGCCTTCCGCGCCGATTGCTTGTTTGTCGGTCTGCTTGGTCGTTGTTGGCGCGATGGGTCCGATGGAGAAGTAGTCCGCAGGCTCGTCGAGGATTCCCGGCAGAAGCGCTTCAGTTCCTGCGTAGGTGCCGACAATTGCGTCAGCGCCCAGCAGGGCGCGCGCTTGCGATGGGTTGAGGTCGCCTGCATCCACGTGGACACCATCGAAACCAATCTGCTGAACGAGCTCGGCGCGATCGTCGAGGACTAGACGGACCTGACCGCGAGGCATTGCGGCGCGAAGAATCGCAGCGTCGGCCAAGAGCTGAGCGTCTGCGCTCGTTTTATTACGGTACTCGAGGAGCGTTACGCCTGCATCTGCCAGGGCACGGCCGAGCGTGTCGAGAAAGGTGGAACGATCTGCCTGAGGGATGAAGGACGAATCGAGGATGGGATAGATCTTCGGAAAGACGAACGGCATGTCTTAAGGCTAGCAGCCGTGGCTTCTTCTCACCCCCGATTCACTCAGAACATGGCGCAGATTCTGATGCAGCGAAACTGCGCGGCCGCTTCGACTACATCTCGTCGGCCGACGGTCCGTAGGTCCCGGGCAGTTTGCCACCAAGAATGCGAATGTATGCGCCCAGCTGAGCGCGATGATGGACCAGGTGACTCATCACCAGTCCACGGAAGACACGATAGCGCGGTTCGTCGATCACAACCTGCCCACCCCAGACGAACTGCCAGCGCTCATCCCACTTCTCGGGCGCGATGGACTCCAGCGCGGCACGTGTAGCCGCCAGGCCGCCTTCGAACTTCTCCAGAACCTGCGCACGACTCGTTGGCCGGAACGGCTCCCATTTGTGGTCCGGGCCGAACTCAAGCTTATCGAGCGTAAGTGTGTGAACGCCCCAGTCACCGGTCATGTCTGTAATATGGCCGGCGAGTGCGCCAAGAGCCATCGACTTTTCGCTTGGTTTCCAGGAGTAGTCCGCATTATCGGGAATTGCTTCAAGAATCTTGCGGGTTGAGGCAACCTCCTTATCGAATTCGATGAGGAGTTCGTTTCGAATGTCCATAATGCAACCTCCACGTTGCGGAGACAGAATAGCGGAGATCGCGCGAAAAGGAGAATAAAAAGAGAATCCTCGCGCAACATGCTCATTGCGCGAGGATTCTCAGCTTTGAACCGCTAAGCGTTTCGCTTTGCCAGGAAGCGCTCCATGAACTTCGTATCGAAGTTGCCTTCACGGAAATCGGGGTCCTGGAAGATCTCCTGGTGGAGGGGGATCGAGGTGTCGATTCCCTGCACCACGAACTGCGCCAGAGCGCGCTCCATACGGGCGATGGCTTCGGCGCGATCTGCGCCGTGAACGACCAGCTTCGCGATGAGTGAGTCGTAGTAGGGTGGGACGACGCCTTCGGCGTACTGGGCCGTATCCACGCGCACGCCTGTGCCGCCGGGAACGTTGAACGCTGTGATCTTTCCGGGCGAGGGCGTGAACTTTACCGGGTTCTCGGCGTTGATGCGGCACTCGATGGAGTGGCCTCTCAGCTCGATCTTCGCGGGCAGGATATCGGAGAGCTTTTCGCCAGAGGCGATGCGCAGCTGCGCCTTGACGAGGTCGAGCCCGGTGATGAACTCCGTGACCGGGTGCTCGACCTGGATGCGCGTGTTCATCTCGATGAAGTAGAGCTTGCGGTCCTCGTCCATGAGGAACTCGATGGTGCCGGCGTTCTGATATCCGATCACGGACAGGCAGCGCTCGAGTGTCTGGCCGATCTCCTTGCGCAGCGCGGGGGATACCTGCAGCGACGGCGCTTCTTCGATCAGCTTCTGGTGGCGGCGCTGAATGGAGCACTCGCGCTCAAAGAGAGTGGTCACATTGCCGTGCTCGTCGGCGAGGATTTGGAACTCGATGTGGCGCGGCTGCTCGATGAACTTCTCCATGTAGAGCTCGCCGTTACCGAAGGCGTTTGCCGCCTCAGTGGACGCCGCGTGGTACAGGTTCGGCAGTTCCTCGGCGGTGCGCACGATGCGCATGCCACGGCCACCGCCACCGGCTTTGGCCTTCAGGATGACGGGGTAGCCGATCCCCTTTGCCACGGTGAGGGCCTCGTCTGCGCTGGCGAGCACGCCGTCTGAGCCAGGCAGAATCGGAACCTTGGCCTTCTTCATAGCCTGGCGTGCCTTTTCCTTTTCGCCCATGAGGCGGGTGACCTCGGGCGGCGGTCCGATGAACTTGATATTCGAGGCACGGCAGACCTCGGCGAAGTTGGCGTTCTCGCTGAGGAGGCCGTAGCCGGGGTGGATGGCGTCGACGTTGGCAATCTCAGCGGCGGCGATGACGGCCGGAACGTTCAGGTAGCTGTCTGTGGGGCGCGGAGGGCCGATGCAGATGGCTTCATCCGCAAACCGCACGTGCAGCGAATTGCGATCTGCCTCGCTGTATACGGCGACGGTGCGGACGCCGAGCTCGCGGCAAGCGTTAATGACGCGCAGCGCGATTTCGCCGCGATTGGCAACCAGAACCTTACGAAACATGTACACCCTTCAAAGCAGGTTAGCGAGTTGGCCGGCACACCCGTGCTCGAATTCTCGCAGGCAATTCCCTTTTTGCTAATTGGTGCGGATGGAGAACAGCGGCTGGCCGAACTCGATGGGCTGGCCGTTGGAGACCAGGCACTTCACGATTTCGCCAGCTGCGTCAGCCTCAATCTCATTCATCAGCTTCATGGCTTCGACGATGCAGATGACCTGTCCCTTTTCAACGCGGTCACCGGGGGAGACAAACGCTGAGGCGCCGGGCGACGGCGAACCGTAGTACGTGCCCACGATGGGCGACTTGACGATGTGCAAGCTATCATCGACGACTGGTGCGGAGGGGGCAGCAGCGGGAGCGGCCGGAGCAGCAACGGGGGATGCTGCGGGAACTGGCGGAGCTGCAGCAAGCGCGCGCGCGAGGTCAGTCAGGCTGGCTGATTGCGCCTCAGGCTGCGCGAACTTGAGGCGGATCTTGAGATCGCCACGGTCGAGATCGAATTCGGCTACCTGGTAGCTCTTGAGGAATTCGATCAGCTCTTTAAGATCCTGAATGTCCTGAGGTTTCATTCGTTCCTTTGTCTCCGCTCTGCGGCGGGCTCGTTCACA
>DATMUN010000532.1:0-2507 GCA_035563895.1 Occallatibacter sp.
TCGCCATGCAGGCGCATCGCCGCCCGTGGGGCCAAGCACGTAAAACCACCGCGCGCCCAGCGAGCGCAGCCATGCAGTCGTCTCTCGCTGGTGAACGTTCAGCCGTGCAAGAGCGTCAGCCGAGCGCAGCGGCACGATCGCAAACGCCGTGCCGGTCGAGACCACCTGCGGCGCGGCCGCAGGGTGCAGGTCATCGACAGAAAGACCGCACAACTGCGCCACCTCAGCCCGCGCCATCTCTGCGCCAAACTCCGGATCGCGCTGTGTCATCTCGCCGAAGACCGCGCCGTCGTGCACTTCGAAACGCACCGGAATCGGGCCAACATTGAGCGCCAGCGTCAGCGCATCTTCGCGCACAATCTCACGAGCAATAGAGCGTAGAACATTCGCCGTACCCAGCGTCGGATGCCCTGCGAACGGAAGTTCTTCCTGCGTAGTGAAGATGCGCACACGCACGCCTTCCACCTGTTCCACGTGTGCAGCGCGGCGCTCGATGAACGTCGTCTCGCTCAGGTTGAACTCGCGTGCGATGGACTGCTTCGCGTCAGTTGAAAGTCCGATCGTGTCCAGAACCACAGCCAGCGGATTGCCCGTCAGCGCCGACCGCGTGAAGACATCCACTACAAAGTATTCAAGCTCGTGTGCGTGCGTCATGCACTGATTATGCAGG
The DNA here is from genome assembly GCA_035563895.1 of Occallatibacter sp. Classification (GTDB taxonomy): domain Bacteria; phylum Acidobacteriota; class Terriglobia; order Terriglobales; family Acidobacteriaceae; genus Telmatobacter. The sequence continues at coordinate 671 of DATMUN010000532.1, forward strand.
CGCGCGCTGCTTGACATTCGACTGACCGCACGCTACTCTCGAGACACCATTGCAGTTGCGATGGCAAAAAGGAATCGATGGCTCATCTGTTCACCTCCGCGACTTGTCTGTGCTGCTGTCAGAGCGGCGTCTCGCGGGCGTGTTCGCTGGGCTAGATTTCGACAGAGCTTCGGAATCCCAACGACCCACCCGCCAGACGGCGAGGTGGGTTTTCTGCTTTTGGGTTCCGCACGGGCACCAGTGGCGAAGTGGCTAACGCGCAGGTCTGCAAAACCTGTATTCGCGGGTTCAACCCCCGCCTGGTGCTCCAACCTTTCTAGAGTGCAATCAGCGGCCGCGGCATGCGCGTTCCCGCGCGATCCAGAAAGATCCGCATGCGCAGCGCCTCCGCTCGTTCCACGGCCACCAGCCGCCGTTGGCGCCGGATGTGGTCGGGGTTGACCAGGCGTGCAATCTGCGTCTCGTCGGTGTCCGCGTCCCGTTCCAGGCGCACGATGCGGTCTTCAATGGTCTTGCGGAAGCGCGGGCTGATCTCAACCGACTCCTGGAGAGCGTAGTTCCACATGGCAGGCACCTCGGCGAAAGACGCGGGCCGCGCTATTTTTTCTTGCAGACGGCCTCAAGTTTTCTTCCGCACTGCCGATACTACCGATAGCCATTGCGCGCTGCCAGATTACGGCATGGTCCGCGCGGGTAACTTTCTGTCTCAAATGCAGACAGTCGCGCCCGGATTTCCTCAGGCGAAGACATCTAAAGTTGGAAAAGCTTATCGAGGCTGGTCGATGTGCGGATGCAGCGGCGTGTCCGCATGCGATGCGGCATGATGTACAGCCACAGGCATCGCCTTCACCGGTTGCTCTGCCGCGCTGCAGAAGGACAGGTGGAGCACCGGCGCGCTCGACAAAGCAATTGCGGTAATAGCTACAAGAACAGCGGTTCTCACGGCGGTCCTCCTTTCCTCAATGCTGCAGCCAGGGTTGTGCCCTGCGTGCCTTTTCAGTGAGTAGAATGCCACGAAATAGGGTGAGGTCAAGCCGGCGTTTGCCGAATATTCACACGAAGGAGTAAATAGAAACCGCGCTCGACGCCGTTCCCGGCTCAGTTCCCGGCCGCCGGAGCGTAGTACCCCTTGCGCACCTGAACCTTCAGGCCGTCGCCGCTGTCGCCCTTGCACTCCACCGCAATGCGCCGGAATGCCCCGTCGCGATTGGCATTGGAAGGCGTGTACGTGGCCATGTACTGGGTGCGCAGCTCGTCTTCAATCTGCGCAAAGGCCGCCTGCAGCTTTTTGCCGTTGCTGCCTACGTTGATGACTCTGCCGCCGGTCTCTTCCGTCATCTTCTTCATCGGGGAGTAGCCAAAATACCCGATGCCCTGGTTCAGATAGCCCTCAACATCGGCAATCAGGATGACGTACACCACGGCATTGGCCTTCTGCGCGGCCGCAATCGACTCTTCGATCTTCGTGCGGCTCCCCTGGTCTTCACCGTCCGTCAGCAGGATCATCGCCTTCCTCCCGGACTCCTGCGCCAGCTTCTCGCGCGAGGCCAGATAAACCGCGTCATAGAGCAATGTGCCGCGCGGATTGTTGGTCGGCACCGGGCCAGACCCCAGGCTCACGCCCGCATTGATCTCTGCCTTGTTCAGTGCGTGCGCTAGCTGGTGAGTGTTGTTGGTCAGATCCTGCAGCAGGTCCACGTTCACGTCGAAGTCCAGAATGAACGCCTGATCCTTCGGCTTGATGACGCGCTCCAGGAACTCGCTCCCGGCGTCCTTCTCCAGTTGCAACACGCGCATCTGGCTGCCCGACGTGTCCACCATGATCCCCAGCGTCAGC